>DATMVI010000206.1:0-7125 GCA_035563275.1 Pyrinomonadaceae bacterium | reverse complement strand
GCGACGAAGGCGAGCGCCTTCAAGAGGCTCGTCAAATTCTGCGCGCCGCTGCCCCAGTCGATGCCGCGCCACTGGAGCGCGGCGAAGGCCAGCACGACGCCCGCGGCCAGCGCCGCGGCGTGCGGCGCGAGCGGCGGCGCGAGCACGCCCGCGTACTCGCCGATGACGAGGGCGACGGCCGCGGCCGACCCGCACGTCGAGACCCAGTCGCTCCACCCGACGACGAAGCCCGCGTAAGGGCCGAGGGCGCGGCGCGCGAAGACGTACTGCCCGCCCGAGCGCGGCATCATCGTGCCCAGCTCGGCCACGGAGTTCGCGCCGAGCAGCGCGTAGAGGCCGCCCGCCGCCCACGCCCCCATCATCAGCCACACGCCCGGCAGTTGCGCCGCGACCTCGCCCGGCGTGCGCAGGATGCCGGCCCCCACCGTGTTGCCCACCGCCACGGCCAGCCCGAACGTCACGCCGAGCACGCGCAGCAGACGCCCGGCCCGCCCCGCGGCGGGCGCGAACAGGCCCGCGTCGGGCCGCGGCAGATTCAACTCGGCGGGTGGCTCGTGCTTCACGGAAAGTGCGCGAGGCTGCCCGCGCAGTATCTACGAGCGCGCCGCGCGAAGCAATGAAAAAGGGCGGCGGGCGCCGGGGAAAGCAAGTTGACTCTCCCCGGCGCCCGCCGCCCGTCACCTTTTTTTCTTCGCCCTAACTTACAGGCTCTTGAGGCTCACGTCGCCGGAGGCGGTCGAGATGCGGACGGAGCGCGCGCCGCCGCCGAGCTGGCCGCGGGCGCTGCTGCCGCCGCCGTACTCGTGGCGCTTGACCTCGATGGGGAAGTCGGTGTCGATGCGGCCCGAGGCCGTCGAGAGGTGGACGCGGGCGTCGAGGTCGTTCGGCAGCCGCACGCGCACGTCGCCGCTGGCCGAGGAGAAGCGCAGGTCGCGCGTCCCTTCGAGGCGTGCGATCTCGACCTCCACGTCGCCGCTGGCGCTGCTCGCCCGCACCGACCCGGCCGCCTCCGTGACCTTCACCTGCCCGCTCGCGGTCGAAGCCTCGACCTCGCCGGAGACGCCGCGCAGCGTGACGTTGCCGCTGGCGGTGCTCAGGTGGATGCGGCCCGCGAGGTCTGCGGCGTTGATGTCGCCGCTGGCGGTCGAAATCCGCTCGACGTTGACGCCGGAGCGGGGCACGCGCACCTCGAAGCGGAGGCCGGCGTTGCAGCGGCGGCAGTTCTCGGGGTACTTGGCGCGCAGGTGGACGCGGCCGGGCGCGCTCAGGTCTTCGACCTCGACCATGTCGCGGTCGGGCCCCTCCTTGAAGGCGGTGACCGTGACGGAGTTGCCGTCGTGGCCGACGAGGTTCACGTCGCCAGAGACGTTCTCGATGCGGATCGAGCCGTTGGGGCCGAGCTGGTAGCTCTTCTGGAAGTCCTGCGCGGCGGCCGTCGAGGCCGCGGCGAGGCCGAGCAAAAGGGCGGCGAAGGTTTGCGTCAAAAGGCGTCGCATGTCGTCACACTCCTGTAGTTAAGCTGGTTCTGCCGTGGAAGCGTCGGCACCGAAAGGCCGTCCGAAGTCCCGCCGTTCTACAGTGTGAACACCGCCCGCGGAATTTTCGTGGCAAAAAAAGTTTCGCGGGCGGGGGCGTCGGGCCTCACGAAAGCGTCAACGCCCTCCGCCCGCGGCCGGGCTTCCGCCTGTTGTCTTTAAACTATTGCTGCCCCGTTTTAGGGAAGGGCGCGGCGAGCCAAGCCTGATAGGTGCGCGTCTGCCGCTCGGTGGGGTTGCGGACGGGGGCGATGCGGAAGGGGGCGTCGGCGCGGCCGCCGAGTTTGACGTTGACGGCGCGCAGCTCGTCGGCGCGGAAGACGGAGAGCGTGACCGTGTCGCCGGGCCGCTTCTCGGCGACGCGCGCGTCGAGGAAGTCGCGCGTGGCGCGGTAGCCGTCGACGGCGACGATCTGGTCGAAGGCCATCAGCCCCTGCTCGTAGGCGGGCGTCCCGGCCGGCACGTTGCGGACGGTCAGGCGGTCGCCGTCCTGCGCGAGCGTCGCGCCGAGGTAGGCGCGCTCGGGGGCCGGCCCGCCGGGCAGCCCCGCGCCCGTCGTGTCGAGCCGCAGGCCCGCCGCTTCGAGCGCCGCGTTGTAGTCGAGCTCCTCGCGCCCGCGGACGTAACCCCCGAAGAACTCTTCGAGGCTCGACCCGGCCGCCTGCTCGGCGACGCGCTGGAAGTCGGCCGGCGTGTAGTTGCGGTCGCGCTTGCCGAACTCCGCGTAGAGCGCGCGCAGCACGTCGTCGAGCGAGCGGCGGCCGCCGGAGCGCTTGCGGATTTCGAGGTCGAGCAGGAGCGCGACGATGGCCCCCTTGTCGTAGTAAGAGACGGCCGAGTTGATGGTGTTCTCGTCCTGCCGGTAGTACTTGATCCACGCGTCGAAGCTCGCCTCTTCGAGGCTCTGCTCCAGCCGCCCCGGCGTGTTCTGCAAAGCCTGAAAGGCGCGCGCCTGAAGGTCGAGGAACTGGCGGTCGGTCATCAGGCCGGCGCGGCGCAGGAGCAGCGCCTCGTAGTAGCTCGTGACGCCCTCGGCCACCCAGAGCAGCCGCGTGTAGTTCTCGCGCGTGTAGTCGAAGGGGCCGAGCGGCTCGGGGCGGATGCGCTTGACGTTCCAGAGGTGGAAGTGTTCGTGCGCGACGAGCGTGAGGAAGTCGCGCCAGTCGGAGTCGGAGGTGAAGCCGAAGCGCCGCCACGTCAGGAGCGTCGAGTTGAGGTGTTCGAGCCCGCCGCCGCCCGTCGGGCCGAGGACGACGAGGATGGTGTAGTCGCGGTAGGGCACGTCGCCCATGAGCTCGACGCCGGCCTCGACCACCTTCTTCACGTCGCGGCGGACGCGCTCGGGGTCGTAGTTGCCCGGCGAGTCGAAGACGACGCGGTGCGGGACGCCGCGCACCTCGAAGGTGATCTCGCGGAAGTCGGAGGCGAGGAAGGGCGAGTCGTAGAGCACGTCGAAGTTCTCGGCGCGGAAGGTGTTCGCCTGCCCGGCGACGCGGGGCAGCCCCGTCGCCACCTTCCAGTTGCCGAAGGGCACGACGCGCAGCGTCGAGGGCGCGCCCAAGTGGCCCTCCGGGTAGACCAGAAGCGCCGCGTTGTTCCAGACCGCGCGGCGGTCGTTCAGCTCGTTGGTGCGCACGGACAGCTCGTTGGCGTAGACGCTGTAGCGGACGCGCACGTCGCGCGCGCCGCCGCGCTCGACCCTCCAAGTGTTCTTGTTCACCTTCGCCCACGGGAGCGCGCGGCCGCCCGCGTCCTGCGCCGCGAAGTCCTGCACGTGGCGCTCGAACTCGCGGATGAGGTAGGAGCCGGGCGTCCAGACCGGCATCAGGAGGTCGAGCGAGGCGGGCGCGTCGGCGGCGAGCCGCAGCGCCACCTCGACTTCGAGCAGGCGCGTGTTCGGGCGCGGCATCGAGACGGTGAAAGCGATCTCGGGCGCGGCGGCGCTCGGCCTGCCCGCGTCGGCCTGCGCGCGCGCGCACGTCGCGGCGAGCAGGACGAGAGAGATGAAGACGGCAAGAGTCTGCGGACGCTGCTGGCGCATCGTGTTCTGAAACTTCCTTCGTTGAATTGTCGCGGGAGAATTTCCCGCCCATCTTACAACGAAACTGAAGGCGCGGGCGAACGGGGCGGGCTTTCACGGCGGGCCGGAGTTGTGCCACACTTGAGGCCGAACCACGTCGGGGCGGGAGGGCGGAAGGAGGTGGCGGCGATGCCTGTGTTGACCTGTCAGAACTGCGGCGCGAGGAACCGCGTGGACGAGGGCGCGGCCGCGGCGGGCAAGCGGCCCGTGTGCGGCGCGTGCGGCGTGAAGTTGGGCGCGGCGTCGTCGGGCGGCGACGCCGCGCCGGTCGCGGTGACCGACGCGACCTTCGGGCGCGACGTGCTCGAAGCCTCGCAGGCGCGCCCCGTGCTCCTCGACTTCTGGGCGGCGTGGTGCGGCCCGTGCCGCATGATCGCGCCCGCTCTGGACGAGCTGGCCGCCGAGTCGGCCGGGCGCTACCGCATCGCCAAGCTCAACGTGGACGAGAACCCGCAGACGGCCTCGCAGTTCGGCGTCCGCAGCATCCCCATGCTCCTCATCTTCAAGGGCGGCCAGATCGTCGACCGCCTCGTCGGCGCGCAGCCCAAGTCCGTCATCGCCTCGCGCCTCGCCGCGCACGTCTGAAGTCTGCGCGCCCTGTGTCGAAACGGAGAGTCGCTTAACCCGACCGACGCCTCCCCGCCAATCCGCGACCGCAAATCTCCTCACGGGCCGAAGCGCCCGCGGTACTCGATGGAGAGGAAGAAGGCCGCCGAGACGTTCTCGCGGCGGACGCTCAGGCACTGAGCGTCCGGCCCGCAGGAGGTGAGTTGGTTCGCCCAGAAATTCAACCCGGCCGCGTCCGGCTCGCGGTTGAGGTGAGGTAGTGCTGCGTTGGAGAACGCGCCGAAGTTGGCCGGGGCGAGACGCCGCGCCCGCGCCGATGACGAAGCCGTCCGTCTGGTTGACGACCACGCCGGACGCGGGCTCGCCGCCGAGCGAGATGGCGGCCGGGCTGACCTCTTTGACGAAGCGGGCCGCGCACACGTCCCTCCGGTAGAGCGGTTCGGGACGAGGTTGGTCAAGATTTTCCGGCCGCGCCAGTCAGACCATCGCTTGGATGATGGCGTCGGCGAACTCGGCCGTCTTGGCCGTGCCGCCGATGTCGCGGGTGCGCACCTGCCCGTCGGCGAAGACCTTGAGCATGGCGCGCTCGACGCGGTCGGCCACCTCGCGCTCGTTGAGGTAGCGGAGCATGAGGATGGCCGACTGGAGGAGCGCCGTCGGGTTGGCGACGCCCTGCCCGGCGATGTCCGGGGCGGAGCCGTGGACGGCCTCGAAGACCGCGCCCAGCTCGCCGATGTTCGCGCCCGGCACCAGCCCGAGTCCGCCGACGAGGCCCGCGCACAAATCGGACACGATGTCGCCGTAGAGGTTTTCGAGCAGCATGATGTCGAACTGCTCGGGGCGCATGACGAGCTGCATGCAGGCGTTGTCGACGATCTTGTCCTCGGCCTCGACCTCCGGGTAGTCGGCCGCCACCTTGCGGAAGCAGTCGAGGAAGAGGCCGTCGGAGAGCTTCATGATGTTGGCCTTGTGGACGCAGGTCACCTTCCTGCGCCCCTCGCGGCGCGCGTACTCGAAGGCGAAGCGCGCGATGCGCGTCGAGGCCTTCTCGGTGATGATCTTCAGGCTCTCGACGACGCCGGGCACGACGACGTGCTCCAGCCCCGCGTAGAGGCTCTCGGTGTTCTCGCGTACGACGACGAGGTCGAGTTCCGGGTAGCGCGAGGGCACGTTCGGGAGCGCGCGCACGGGCCGCAGGTTGGCGTAGAGGTCGAGCGTTTTGCGCAGGCCGACGTTGACCGAGGTGAAGCCCTTGCCGACCGGCGTCGTGATCGGGCCTTTGAGCGCGACCTTGTTGCGGCGGATCGATTCGAGCAGGTCTTCGGGCAGCGTCGTGCCGAACTTCTCCAGCGCCTGCGCGCCCGCGTAGTGCGTCTCCCACTGCACCTTCGCGCCCGCCGCCTCGACGATGTTGACGACCGCTGAGGAGACCTCCGGCCCGATGCCGTCGCCGGGAATGAGTGTGATAGTATGGGTCATGGTAGTAGACAGTAGCCAGTAGTCAGTAGACAGTAGAAGAACTTCCTTTAGCGCGCCGTTCGCGCGTCGGCGTCAGCAGACTTCATGCGGAGCGCTACTGTCTACTGACTACTGGCTACTGTCTACTTGAGTTTGGCGAATCATACCAGCAGTCTTCCGGAAATGCGAAGCAGTGACGAGTTGAGGCAGGCGGCGGACGTGGCCGTGGTGGGCGGGGGCGTCGCGGGGCTGGCGGCGGCGCGCGCCGTGGCGCGGCGGGGCCTGTCGGTGACGCTCGTCGAGAGCCGCCAGCCGGGCTCCGAGGCGTCGGCCGCCGCCGCCGGGATGCTCGCGCCGCAGGCCGAGGCCGGGGAGCGCGACGAGTTCTTCGACCTCCTCTGCGCGAGCCGCGACAAGTACCCGGCCTTCGCCGCCGCCCTGCTCGAAGAGTCGGGCGTCGACATCGAGCTTGAGCAGACCGGCACGCTCTACCTCGCCCTCAACGAGCGTGACGAGGAAGAGCTGGAGCGGCGCCACGCGTGGCAGTCGCGGGCGGGGCTTTCGGTCGAGCTGCTGACGCCGCAGGACGCGCGCGCGCTGGAGCCGGCCGTCTCGCCGCGCGTGCGTCTGGCCTTGCGCTTCCCGCGCGACTGGCAGGTGGAGAACCGCCAGCTCGTGCGCGCGCTCGCGGCCTCGGCCCTGCGCGCCGGCGTGCGCGTGCTGGCGCAGACCGAGGCGCGCGGCATCAGAGTCGTGGGGGGGCGCGTCGCCGGCGTCGAGACTTCGCGCGGCACCGTGAGCGCGGGCGCCGTCGTGCTGGCCGCGGGCGCGTGGGCCTCGCACGTGCCGCTCCTCGAAGCCGGCCGCGACGGGCACGACGCGCGCACGCGCGGCTTCGAGCACCCGCAGGTCGAACCCGTCCGCGGGCAGATGCTCTGCTTCGAGCACGCGCCGGTCGAGATGCCGGCGCTGCGCCACGTCGTCTACAGCCCGCGCGGCTACCTCGTGCCGCGCCGCGACGGCCGCCTCCTCTCCGGCTCGACGACCGAGCGCGCCGGCTTCGACTGCTCCCTGACGGCGGGCGGCGTCCACGCGGTCGCCGCCAACGCCATCGAGATCGCGCCGGCCGTGGCGAACCTGCGGCTCGTAGACGCGTGGGCTGGCTTGCGGCCGCGCACCTCCGACGACTGGCCCGTGCTCGGCGAGTCGCCCGAGGTCAAAAGCCTCTTCTACGCCGCCGGCCACTACCGCAACGGCATCCTGCTCGCGCCCGTCACCGGCGAGATCGTCGCCGGCCTAGTCACCGACGGCGCGACCGAACTTTTGCCGCGCGCCCTCGCGCTCTTCTCCCCCGCGCGCTTCCGCGCCCTCATCGGCTGAGGCCGAAAGTAAGAAGAGAAGAATTTTGATGAGAAGTATGCTGTCGAGAACTGTCCTGACCGTCGCGCTCGGCCTTTCAGCCCTCACCGCTTACGCGCAGACGCC
>DATMVI010000205.1:0-3084 GCA_035563275.1 Pyrinomonadaceae bacterium | reverse complement strand
TCGCGTAGGGCTTCAAGAGGAGCGCGACCGCCGCGCGCTTGAGGTAGGGCAGCGACGCGTCGCTCCAGAACCTCTTCGTCTTCGACGTGGACGACCTCGAAGCGGTCGTCGCCTCGAACCTGCGCGAGCGGGCGCGCGAGGCCGAGCGGGCCGAGCGAATCGTCGAGTGCGAGGCGCGGCAGTTCGAGGAAGTTTTGCGCGGGCTGGAACTGGGGTCGCAGCTCGGTGCGTTCCGCGAGGAGTTGCAGGCAATCGCCCGCGCCGAGTTCGAGCGGCAGCGCCGCCGCCTCGGAGAGTTGACGCCCGCGCAGGAGCGGGCCGTCGAGGCGCTTCTGATTTCGGCCGCCAACAAGATCGCGCACCCGGCCATCGAGGCCATGCGCCGCTCCTCGGCCGCCGCCGCCGAGCGCCGGCCGCGCCCCGAACAGTCGCGGGATTTCGGACTGCCGGCAGCGCCCGCGCTCGCCGCCTGAAAGCGGTAGACGGTGGACAGTCGCCGGCAGGCTCCGCGTTAAGTTTGCCGGCGCCGGCACGCGCGAAGGGGGCTTGAGCCGCCGGCGGCTCAAGCCCCTCTCGGTCAGCGCCCGCGCAGTAACCACCCCGGCGCGGGCCTTCGTCAGTCACGAGGGCAGACCGAGTCGGTCTCGCTCTCCGCGGCGAGGATGGCCGGGTTTCGGCCGGCGCGCCACGCCTCGAAGACGGCGAACATCCCCAGCCGCTTCCCGCCCCGCCAGCGCACCGCCGTTTTATACACGCCGTCGTCATCCCTCAGCTCGTCGTGCTCGCCGCAGGCCGGGGCGAACGCGCCGGGGGTGAAGCCCGCCGTCTCGTGCGCCGCCCGGCGCGGCGACGCCAGCGCGAGGATGCCCGCGCGCGACACCTCGGCGAACTCGCGTTTGGTCAGCGGCTCGTGCTCGGGCGTGCTCGGGTACGGGTCGGGCGTGCCGGCCATGAAGATGTTGTCGTTCTGGTAGTCTTCGACCGCGCCCTTGTCGAGCAAGTCCATGCGCACGAAGTAGGGCGTGAGCACGTGGTCTGTGAGGACGTGGCGGCTGTCGGCGCACTGGTGCGGGTCGGCGGCGTGGTAGTTGAGGCAACTGGCGTCGGTGCCGCCCAGAGCGCCCCAGACGGCGAAGGGGCCTTCGGCGAAGTCCCAGCGGTTCTGCGCGTCCGGGGTGCACGCGCCCTGATTCACGCAGAGCCGCGTCTGGCTCAAGTCCATGCCGTCTTTCGGGGGCCGGAAGGCCGAGTCCGTGATGCCGACGACCTGCGCCCGCGGCAGCGTGCCTTGCAGGTGGTCGAGGCTGTTGATGACGCCGCCGCCCCCGGCGCTGCCGCCCGAGAGGACGACCTCGCCGGCGGCGTCGAGGTCGGGCATCAGGCGGGGCGGGCCGCCGTCGATGTTGAAGACGAGCGGCGGCACGCCGTCGCGCCGGAGCGTTCCGATCACGGCGTCGAAGATGCGGCGGCCGAGGAAGCTGATGGTGTACTCCTGCGTGCACGCCTGTTCGCCCCGCGCGAGCGCCCCGAAGTCGAAGCCGGTGAGGACAACGTCCGCGGCCGTGCCGCCCCAGACGTCGGAGCTGCAATAGTGGACGTAGACCTGATTGTAGTGCGCGAAGGGGTTCTGGCCCTTCGCGTCGTTGAAGATTCCGTCGTCGTTGGCGCCGGCGGGGAAGCCCTCGCCGGTCATGTTACGCGCGCCGAAGTTGGTGTTGACGCTGAACCAGCGCTCCGCGCAGTTGAGCCCGCTCACGCAACTGCCGCCGCCTTGCAGGTGGATGAGCCACTTGTCGGCGTCGGCGGCGCGCGAGGCGGGGCGGAAGTAAAAGATCGCGGGCGTGTTGTCGTTGCAGCGCGCCAGCGGGTACGCCTGTAGGTCGACGATCTTGCGCTGGAGTTCGGTGCCGCGGCCGATGCCGCCGACGATGCCGTTGTCGCCGTCGCCGAAGGTCTCGCGGAGGCCGACTTGGGCGGACGCGTCGGGGGCGGCGGCGGCCGCCAGCACGAGCAGAAGGAGAAAGAGTGAGTGGCGTAATCTCATCGGGGCTTCCTTTCCTCTCGGTGTTCGGAAAAGTCATCGCGGGGCGCGGGCGTGTGGCCGGCCGGGCGCACCCCGCCGGGGCCCGCGCGGGGGCGCGGGCGCGGAGAGATAAATGCGATCCCTGATTGTTGATGCGTAGTGCGGGCGGCCGCCGAAATGTATCAGCCGCGATTAAAATTTCTTTCGCCGCCGGCCCGAAGAAAGTCTGGCGCGGCAATTTTCCGGTGGCGTAGAATGGCCGGCCGATGAAACCTCGCGCGTTGACTTTTTCCGACAGCGAGTTGGCCGTCGGCGTCGCGGGGGGCGACGCCGCGGCCGAAAGCTCGCTCTACGAGAAATATTCCGAGCGCGTCCTCTACCTCGCGCTCAGCGAGCGACACTCCCGCGAGGACGCCGAAGACATCCGCGCCGAAACCTTCCTGCGAGTCCTGCAAGCCCTGCGAGAAGGGAAGCTGCGCAAGCCCGACTCGCTCCCGTCCTTCATCGTCGGCATCGCGCTGAACGTGATGCGCGAGCACCGGCGGCAGCGCGCGGGCACGGACGCCCTGACCGACCGCGAGGAGGAGATCGCCGGCGGCGAGTCGCCCGAAGCCGCCTTCCTCGATCAGGAGGCGGCCCGCTCAATCGCCGAGATGGCCGCCCGCCTCAAGCCGCGCGAACAACAATTCCTGCGGATGTACTACTACGAAGAGCTGCCGAAGGAAGAGATCGCCCGCGCGCTGGGCGTCAGGGAGGAGCGTCTGCGCCTCATCAAGTCGCGGGCGCTCAAGAGCTTTCGCGCGATTTACGAGAAGTTGAAGCGGGGTTGATACAAAACGGCCCGCGCCCGCACTACGGTTTGAGCATGACGCATCGGGAAGCCATAGACGGGGAGGTCGCCGAGCGGTACGCGCTCGGCCGGCTCTCGCCCGGCGAGCGGCGGGCGTTTCAGGAGCACTTCTTCGAGTGCGGCGACTGCTTCGCGCGCGCGCAGGAAACGTCGCGCTTCGTCGCCGGCGTGCGCCACGCTTCGCGCACGGGGCTTCTCCCCGAACGGGAGG
>DATMVI010000204.1:0-3220 GCA_035563275.1 Pyrinomonadaceae bacterium | reverse complement strand
CTCCTGCGCCGGGGCGGGCGCGGCGGCCGCGGCCCCGTCGCCCTCGCCGATGACGGCCACGACCGTGTTGACCTCGACCGTGTCGCCCTCGTTGAACTTGATCTCCTGCAAGGTGCCGGCGGCCGGCGAGGGAATCTCGGCGTCCACCTTGTCGGTCGAAATCTCGAACAGCGGCTCGTCGCGCTCGACCTTCTCGCCGACCTTCTTTAGCCACCTCGTGATCGTCCCCTCCGCGATGGACTCGCCCATCTGCGGCATCACCACTTCTGTGCTCATAAATGCTCCAAGAAAGTAGCCAGTAGACAGTAGTCAGTAGTCAGTAGAAAGACCTCCGGCATCGAATCGTCAGGGTGTCAGCGTCAGCGTCAGTCACGCGGGGCGCTACCGACTACTGTCTACTGACTACTGACTACTGCTTTTTTCACCCTCTGCGCCAGCACCAGAAGGACGTGGGCGTTGGGCACGAAGCCGTAGAGGTCTTCCGACCAACGGCGGCCGGCGCGGTCGACGACGACGAGTTTGCCTTCCTCCACGTCCACGCGGCCCACTTCGGCCCACGGCAGCTTCCGCTCGCCGCGCAACACCCCCTCGCGCGTCAGGGCGAGCGGGCCGAAGTTGGCGGCCTCGCCGCCCTCGACCGCCTCGGCCGCGCGCGCCAGCAGACGCCTGCTCGTCTCCTCGCGCAGCCGTTCGCCCAGCGCGCGGACGCCCCGCACCTCGTTATCCATCCGCAGCGTGCGCCCGTCGCCGAGGCGTATGAAATACTGGTAGCTGACCCCCGACTCCAAACCCGCCGCCCGGTAGACCTGCTCCGACTCGCTGAAGACCTCGATCTCGTCCCACGCGAACTCCTGCGTCCGGCCGCCGCGCGTGAACGTGAAGCCGCGCTCGTAGACGCGGACGCGCAGGTCGCGCTGACGCCGGAAGCCCCACGTCATGAAGACGCCGAGCGCGAGGAAGATCGAGCCGGGCAGCCACGCGCCGAGCCACACGAACAGGAGGCCGAGGATGAAGCCGGCGGCCGCGATGACGGCGTACTGCTTGCGCACCCTCTCGGAGCGGCCGAACTCCTCGCGCAAAGCCCCGAGCCGTTGGTGCGCGGCGCCGAAGCCGCCCGCGCCCGCCGAACCGCCCGCCCCGGCCACGCCCGCCGCCCCTCAGTAGGCCGCCAGCTTGCGCGCCGCGTCGAGCACGTCCCTGAGCTGCGGCAGGTGGTACTCTTCGAGCGGCGGCGAGTAGGGCACCGGCGTGTCGATCGCGCCGAGGCGGACGACGGGCGCGTCGAGCCACTCGAAAGCCTCCTCGGCAATCGTGGCCGCGATCTCGCCGCCGATGCCGCCCGTCCGCGAAGCCTCGTGGAGGACGAGCACCTTGCTCGTCTTCTTCGCCGTCGCGAGGATCGCCCCCCTGTCCATCGGCGCGAGCGTGCGCAGGTCGATCACCTCAACGTCCAAGCCTTCCTTCTCCAGCTCGGCCGCCGCGTCGAGCGCGTTCAAGACCTGCGCGCCGAAGGTGATGATCGACAGGTCGCGCCCCTCGCGCGCCGTCCGCGCCTTGCCGATCTCGACGACGTAGTCCTCCTCCGGCAGTTCCTCGCGCAGCCGCGGCAGGCGGTAGAGCTTCTTGTGCTCGAAGAAGAGGACGGGGTCGGGGTCGCGGATGGCGGCTTTAATCAAGCCCTTGGCGTCGTAGGCCGTCGAGGGCTCGACCATCTTGAGGCCGGCGGTGTTGAGGAAGAACGCCTCGGCGTTGGCGGAGTGGAACGGGCCGGAGTGCACGCCCGCGCCGCACGGGCCGCGGAAGACCGTCGGCAGCCCGGCGCCCCAGCGGTAGCGGCACTTGGCGGCGTAGTTCGTCAGCATGTCGAAGGCCGGCGAGATGAAGTCTATGAACTGGAACTCGGCGACGGGCCGCATCCCCATCAGCGCCGCGCCGCAGGCCGCGCCGACGATGGCCGCCTCCGAGATCGGCGTGTCGATGACGCGCCCCTCGCCGAACTCGTCGAGCAGCCCGTCCGTCACCTTGAACGCGCCGCCGTAGGCGCCCACGTCCTCGCCGATGACGAAGACCGACTCGTCGCGCTCCATCTCCTCCCACAAACCCTGCCGGATGGCCTCGACGAAGGTCGCCACCCCGCCGCGCGCGGGGCGGCTCGACTTGTGCTCTTTTTTAGTTGCGGTAGACATTCCGAGTCGTCTCTGACGAGTGAATAAAGGTCACGGCCGGCCCTGCGGGGCGTCGCCCGCCGGGGCGTTGACCGACAGGCTCAGTTCGATGGATTCCGCGCTCTTGCGGAAGGCGGCGCGCTGGCCCTCGTACTCCGCCGCGGGGCCGTAGAAGGTCACCATGATGACCTCTCCGGCCCAGAGCGTGGCGTAGGTTTCCGAGACCACTTCGCCGATGCCGGCCGTGGCCTTGTAGCGCAGTCGTACCCATTCGTCGCCGCCCAGCTTGACGATGTCGCGCGAAAGCCGCTTGGCCGTGGGGTGGGCCGCGGCGAAGTCGGACTCCAGCCTCTTCCCCAGCGAGGGCAAGTCCTCGACGCCCTGCCGTTCGCCGTCGAAGGTGTTGACCGTGACCCGCAACTCGCGGCGCGGCTCGCGGAAGACGGCCAGCGGCGTGACGCCGCGCGTGAACTGCGCGGCCACCTCCTCCGCGCTCATCCGCTCGAACCCGGCCGGGAGTGAGAAGCTGATGGCGCGGGGGCCGGCGGTGACCTCGACGCGCCGCTCCTGCGCGCGCACCGCCGCGCAGCCGAGGAGGAGGAACAACAGTGAGGCGGCTATTTTAAGCATCAGCTCTCCAGCACCTTCGGGCGGAAGGCGGGCGGGACGACCGTGTTGTCGAAGACGTTGTAGGCGGCCTTCTCCGGCTCGGGCATCGGCGAGCTTTCGGCCCACGCCGAGTCCTCCTCGATCTCGCGCTTCACGGAGGCCGTGATTTCGTCGAGCTTCTCGGCCGTGGCGACGCCCTTCGAGATTAAATGTCGGTGGTAGCGGTCGAGCGGGTCGCGCCGCTCCCAGAACTCCAGCTCGCCTTCGGGGATGTAGCGCTGGTCGTCGTGCTCGGCGTGCCCCTTGCGGCGGTAGGTCTTGGCCTCGATCAGCACGGCGCCGCCCCCGCCGCGCGCGAACTCGGCCGCGCGGCGCATCACTTCGCAGCAGGCCACCACGTCGTTGCCGTCCACGACGTAGCCGGGGATGCCGTAGCCGGCGGCCTT
>DATMVI010000203.1:0-12178 GCA_035563275.1 Pyrinomonadaceae bacterium | reverse complement strand
GGTTACCGACAGGTTCTCGGACGGTGAGTTCAACCTCCAGATCAACGAGAACGTCCGCGGCGCCGACGTCTTCATCGTCCAGCCGACGTGCCCGCCGACGGACGCGCACCTGATGGAGTTGCTCGTCATGCTCGACGCGCTGCGCCGCTCGTCGGCCGAGCGCGTCACGGCCGTCATCCCCTACTTCGGCTACGCGCGCTCGGACAAGAAGGACCGGTCGCGCGTGTCCATCGCGGCGAAGCTGGTGGCGAACCTGATCACCACGGCGGGCGCCGACCGCGTGCTCACGATGGATCTGCACGCGGCGCAGATTCAGGGGTTCTTCGACATCCCCGTCGATCACCTCTTCGCCGCGCCGGTCTTCATCGGCCACTACCAGGAGCACCGCCTGCCGAAGCTCACGGTCGTGGCGCCTGACACGGGCGGGGCCGAGCGCGCGCGCGCCTACGCCAAGCGGCTCACGTCGGCCGACGGCGAGCCGGCGCAGCTGGCGCTCTGCGACAAGCGCCGCGAGAAGGCCAACGTAGCCGAGGTGATGAACATCGTCGGCGACGTGCGCGGGCGAAACTGCCTGATCGTTGACGACATGTGCGACACGGGCGGCTCGCTCGTGAAGGTCGCGGCGGCGTTGCGCGAGGCCGGGGCCGACCGCATCCACGCCTGCTTCACGCACCCCGTCTTGTCGGGCAAGGCGTGCGAGCACTTGAAGAACTCCGAGATCGAGCGGGTGGTGACGACCAACACCATCCCCCTGCGCGACGAGGCCTGCGCGCTCGAAAAGATTCAGGTCCTGAGCATCGCGCCGCTGCTGGCGAAAGCGATCAAGTCGATCCACGAGGAGACCAGCGTCTCCTCGCTCTTCGTGTGAGGCGGGGGGCAAACACTTTGAGAGCCGTGGGGGGGAGCTATCGGTCGCCGGTCGCCGGTAAAGACGGAGACTGAAGACTGAACAACCGCCTTCACGATTTACGGTTTCCGGGAGTCAACAATGGCTGAGAGACAAGAGATCACGGTGCGCGCGGAACTGCGCGCGGGGCGGGGCAAGAACGACGCGCGGCGTCTGCGCGCGCGCGGCATGGTGCCCCTGACGGTGTACGGCGGCGAGGGCGAGCCGGTGGCGGCGGCCGCGCCGCTCGCCGAACTGGCCGCCCTCCTGCGCTCCGGGGCCGGCCACAACGCCATCTTCACGCTCGACGTGGACGGCGTCGGCCCCGCCGAGGTGATGTTCCACGACCGGCAGATCGACCCCGTGCGCGGCCGCCTCGTCCACGCCGACCTGCGCCGCCTCGTGCGCGGTCAGGAGATCGAGGTCACCGTGCCGCTCCACCTCGACGGCGAGCCGGAGGGGGTCAAGGGCGAGGGCGGCGTCCTCGAACAGGTCTTGCGCGAGGTCGAGATTCGCTGCCGCCCGCGGAGCATCCCCGACGCCATCCACGCCGACGTGTCGGGCCTCAACGTGCACGACGTGCTCCACGTCAGCGACCTGTCGGTCGAAGAGGGCATCACGATCCTGACCGCGCCCGAGACCGTCATCGCCACGGTCGCCATCGTCCGCGAGGAGCAGGTCGAGCCGCGCACGCCCGAGGAGGAAGTCTCCGAGCCCGAAGTCATCAGCAAGGGCAAGAAGGACGACGAAGAATAACGGAGCAGTCGTCGGCCGTCGGCCGTCAGTCCGCGCCGGGGCCGCTGACGCCGAGACGCCGACGCCCCGTCGAGAGTCCGTCTTCCTGCTGACGACTGACGACCGGTAACTTCTTTCATGCTCATCGTCGGGCTGGGCAATCCGGGCGCGGAGTACGAGTGGACGCGGCACAACCTTGGCTTCATGCTGGTTGATTTGCTGGCCGAGCAGGCGCGCTGTCAGGTGAAGCGGTCGGAGTGCCGGGCGCTGGTCGGGCAGACGACGCTGGAGGGCCGCAGGATCGAGTTGGTCAAGCCGCAGACCTACATGAACCTGAGCGGCGAGTCGGTGGCGTGTTTGCTCCGCAAGCGCGAGGGGCTGAAGCCGGCGACCGGCCTGCTCGTCGTCAGCGACGACATCGCGCTCCCGTTCGGGACGATGCGGCTCAGGCCGTCGGGGTCGAGCGGGGGCCAGAAGGGCCTGAAGAACATCATCAGCGCCCTCGGCACGGAAGAGTTCATGCGGCTGCGCCTCGGCATCCGCCCCGACCACCCGGTCTCGGACACCGCGGCCTTCGTGCTCGAACGTTTCCCCCGCGCGCAGCGGGCCGCGGTCGAACAGGTTCTGGAGCGCGCGTCGGAAGCGCTCCGCGTCGTCCTCGGCGACGGCATTGACAAAGCGATGGCGCAGTACAACAGTTCGCAGTGATCGGCCGCCGGCCGCCGGTCGAAACGCTCCTCCGGTCGGAGGGGTTTCGCCGGCGACCGACGGGCTGAAAACTGACGACTCTTTTCCTTCTTGCTTCGGCTGTCGTGGCCGAGGCTAGACATCCAAAAGGAGGATGGTTTGGCAGAACAGAGAGCTTACGAAGTCGTCTTCATCGTCGATCCCTCGACGCCGGACGAAGACCTCACCCGCCTGAGGGAGAACCTCCAGAACGTCGTCACCGAGCAGGGCGGCCGCCTCGTCAGGAACGAGGTCATGGGCCGCCGCCAGCTCGCCTACCGCATCGGCCGCGCCAACGAGGGCGTCTACGTGCTCTTCGAGGTCGAGGGCACGGGGCGCGAGATCGCCGAGATGGAGCGCCGCATGCGCGTCAACGATCAGGTGCTCCGCTACCTGACGGTGCGCGTGGACGAAGACCGCCAGCGCGCCGAGAAGTTCAAGGCCAAGCGCGCGCGCAAGGCTTCGAAGCGGCCGCTCGCGGCCGGCGCGGCCGCCGGCGGCGGTCAGGGCGCGGCGGGCCGGGACGACGAGGACGAGGCGTAAAGTCGCGCCCGTGTTTCTTTTCATGTGAAGGCATCGGCCGCGGCCTCTCCGGCGCCCCCCCTGCGGGGCGGGCGCGGGCGGCGCGGGGCCGGATCGAAGGAGAGTTGAGGAAAAGCTATGTCGAGGAATTTTTCTGGTGGGGGGCGCGACTTTGACCGTGACGACGACGCGACGCCGGAGCGCGGCGGGGGGCGGCCCGACCGCGACCGCGACCGCCGCGGGGGGCGCGGCCGTATGCGCCGCCGCAAGATTTGCCGCTTCTGCGTCGACAAGGTTGACATCATCGACTTCAAGGACGTGAAGCTGCTTCAGGGCTTCATCCCCGAGCGCGGCAAAATCCTGCCGCGCCGCATCTCGGGCGTCTGCACGGCGCACCAGCGGATGCTGACCGAGGCGATCAAGCGCGCGCGCAACATCGCGCTGCTCCCGTACACCGCCGACTGAGGAGGTCGAAGACAATGGCAACGACGACAGTTCTGTTACGCGAGGACGTGGACAACCTCGGGGCGCGCGGCGAGATCGTGAAGGTCAAGGCGGGCTACGCGCGCAACTACCTGCTGCCGCGCCGGCTCGCCGTCGTGGCGTCGGCCGGCAACGTCCGCCAGATCGAGGCCGAGCGCGCCGCGCTCCTGAAGAAGGAGGCGCGCGAGCGCGCCGGGGCCGAGGCTCAGGCGTCGGTGCTCGGCGCGGTGCGGCTCAACTTCGAGCGCAAGGTCGGCGAGCACGGGCTGCTCTACGGCTCGGTGACGGCGATGCACGTCGCCGACGCGCTCAGGGAGAAGGGCTTCGAGGTTGACCGCCGCCGCGTCCACCTGCCCGAGCCGATCAAGCAGACGGGCGACTACACGGTGAGCGTGCGCCTGCACCGCGAGGTCTCCGTGGACATCCCCGTGACGGTCACGGGCGAGGGCGGCGCGCAGACGCCCGCGGCCGCGGCAGCGGAGACGCCCGCCGCGCCGGCCGCCGAAGAGACGGCCGCGAACGCCGAAGCCGCGGCGGAGTAGAGTCAGAGTCGGACGCAGTAGCGCGGGCGGGGGGGAGAGGGTTGAGTGTCGTTCACGTCAACCCTCTCCCCGCCGCCCGCGGCTCCGTTTTGAGCCCGCACTTTTTCGGGGCGTTCAACGTGACTGTTGTCGCGCCCCGAGCCTTGTAGTATAAAGTCCGCGGCGCGTCCCTAAGCGCGCTCCCCCGACCGCCGGAGGCCGTCGGGGGCACACGAGGGGACGCGCCTTTTCTGTATCCACCCGGCGGCGGTTTTCCACAGGCCCGAGTCCGTCAAAGATTAGCTCCCGATGGCACAGTTTATCGACTCGACGCGCGACCAGATGTTAGAGCGCCCGCTGCCGCACAGCGCCGAGGCCGAGCGGGCGATACTCGGGGCCGTCATCCTCGACAACGCCGTCGTCAACCAAGCCATCGAACTCCTCCGCCCCGACGACTTCTACACGCGCGCCCACCAGTTCGTCTTCCGCGCCATGATCGGCCTCTCCGAGCGCGGCTCCGAGATCAACCCCATCCTGCTCGGCGAAGAACTCCGCCGCGAGGGCGTGCTCGAACAGACCGGCGGCATCGCCTTCATCTCGGAGCTGACCTACGGGCTGCCGCACTTCACCAACGTCGCCGCCTACGCCAAAGTCATCAAGGACAAGTCCCTGATGCGGCAGTTGGTGAAGGTCGCCAACAAGATCACGAGCGAGGCTCTGGAGGAGGAGGAGGAGGCGCAGATCATCCTCGACCACGCCGAGGCGATGATCTTCGCCCTCGCCGACGAGCGCACGCGGCAGGGCTTCGCCCACATCAAGCCGGTCGCCGACCAACTCCTCGAAAAGGTGCAGGAGATGGCCGGCCGCTCCGCCATGCTCACCGGCCTCCCCACCGGCTTCTCCGAACTCGACACGATGACCTCCGGCCTCCAGCCCGCCGACCTCATCATCGTCGCCGCCCGCCCGTCGATGGGGAAGACGAGTCTGTGCCTGACGCTGGCGCAGAACGCGGCGATCCAGACGGGGGCCGTGGTGGGCATCTTCAGTCTGGAGATGTCGAAGGAGTCGCTGGTCATGCGCATGCTCTGCTCGGAGGGGCGCGTGGACGCGCACCGCTTCCGCAGCGGCTACCTGTCGCGCGACGAGTGGGCGCGGCTCGCCGGGGCGCTGGGGACTCTGGCCGACGCGCGCATCTACATCGACGACACGCCGGGCATCTCGGTGCTGGAGATGCGCGCCAAGTGCCGCCGCCTCGCGGCCGAGCAGAAGCGGCTCGACCTCATCGTCGTCGACTACCTCCAGCTCATGTCCGGCTCGTCGCGCCGCGTCGAGTCGCGCCAGCAGGAGGTCTCGCAAATCTCGCGCGAGCTGAAGGGGCTGGCCAAGGAGTTGAACGTCCCGCTCGTCGCCCTCTCGCAGCTCTCGCGCGCGCCCGAGGCCCGCAGCGACCACCGCCCGCAGCTCTCCGACCTGAGGGAGAGCGGCTCGATCGAGCAGGACGCGGACTTGGTGGGTTTCATCTACCGCGAGGAGCAGTACAACCGGACGGAGGAGAACGCGGGGATCGCCGAGTTGATTATCGCCAAGCAGCGCAACGGGCCGACGGGGACGGTGAAGCTCGCCTTCCTGAAAGAGTTCACGCGGTTCGAGAACATGTGGCGCGAGTGAGGCGGGCGCGTCGTTCGCGGGGAGGTTTGACGCGGGCGCGGTCTGGGGCCGCGCCCGCCGTTCTGTTTTATGAAGACCGGCCGCGCCGGAGGAGGCGGTCGAGGCTCCACGGGCCGGGGCCGGCCGCCGCGAGGTAGAGGAAGACGAAGCTGTAGAGGGCGGCCAGCTCGCCGCGGTTGAGGATGGGCCAGAAGCCCGCCGGGTAGTGCCAGCCGAAGTAGGCGACCGCCATCAGCCCCGACAGGATGAAGGCGACGGGGCGCGTGAAGAGCCCGACGAGCAGGAGCAGCCCGCCGAAGAATTCGAGGATGCCGCCGACGCCCATCAGCGAGAACGGGTCGAAGGCGAAGGGGGGCGGCGCGGGCGCGCCGGGCGGCGGCGCCTGCCTCAGCACGCCGAAGACCTTCTGCGCGCCGTGCTGCATGAGCAGGAACGCCGAGGCGATCCGCAGGATGCTGAGCGCGCGCGGTGCCCAAGTGGTCGTGAACGAGTTGTGGTCTGCCATTCTTTCCTCCAGACGTATAATGTGCGGCCCGACCGGCCCGCGGGCGGAGTCCGCCGCGTGCTCGCGGCTCGCTCTGGCTGGGCTGTCGGCGTTGCGGAGAAGAATGCCGGTTTCGCGTGCCGAGTTCAAGCGGCGCCGCGGGTGTCGGCGCGCGCGGGCCGGTGAAGGCGGTCGAAGCGGGCGCGGCCCGGCCGGGCCTCCGTCACTCGCTCGAAACTTCCTCGCGTTTGTGCGAGACTCCGTCTTAAATTCTTCAGACCGATGACTGTGACCGCGGGGGAGGCGATGAGGGCATTCGACACGGGTGGGGGGCGGCCGACGTGGGCGGAGATTGACCTCGACGCGCTGGCGGCGAACTTCCGCGCGGTGCGCGAGCTGGTCGGCCCCGGCGTGCGCGTGATGGGCGTGCTGAAGGCCAACGCCTACGGGCACGGCGCGGAGGAGTGCGCGCGCCGGCTCGCCGCCGAGGGCGCGGAGTGGTTCGGCGTGGCGACGCCGGAGGAGGGCGTCGCGCTCAGGCGGGCCGGCCTCGCGCAGCGCATCCTCAGCTTCGGCGGCTGCTGGGAGGGGCAGGAGGATTTGTGCCTGCGCGAGCGCGTCACGCCGGTCGTCTACCGGCTCGACGCGGCCGCGGGGCTCGACCGCGCGGCGCGCGCGGCGGGCGTCGTCGCCGACGCGCACGTCAAGATCGACACGGGGATGGGCCGGCTCGGCGTGCGCTCCGAAGACGCGGCCGAGTTCGCGCGGGTGCTGAGCGTGCTGGCGAACGTCCGCGTCGAGGGGCTGATGACGCACTTCGCCGCGGCCGACGAGCCGGGGCGCGACTGCTTCACGGAGGAGCAGTTGAAGCGCTTCCGCGCGGCGCAGTCGGCCTTCCGCGAGGCGGGCCACCGGCCCGCCGACGAGCACATGGCGAACTCGGCGGCGACCTTCGCGCACCCTTCGGCGCGGGGCAACATGGTGCGGCCGGGCGGCGTCCTCTACGGGCTGTGGCGCGACGTGCTGGCGGCGTCCGGGGGGCCGCCGCCTTTGCGGCCCGTCATGGCCTTGCGGACGCGCGTCGCGCTGCTCAAGCGTGTGCGGAGCGGCGAGACGCTCGGCTACGGCTGCACGTTCGAGGCGGCGCGCGACATGCTGGTGGCGACCGTGCCCGTGGGCTACGCCGACGGCTACGCGCGCGCGCTGTCGAACCGCGGGCGCGTCATCGTCAGGGGGATGTACGCGCCGGTGGTGGGGCGCATCTCGATGGACTTGACGCTGGTGGACGTGACGGACGTGGCCGGCGTCGCGGTCGGCGAGACGGTGACGATGCTCGGCGCCGACGGGGCGCTGGCCGTGCCGGCCGAGGACGTGGCGCGGACGGCCGGCACGCTCTCCTACGAGATCACGTGCGGCGTCAGCGCCCGCGTCCCGCGGAGGTTCAAAGGAAGTAGCCAGTAGCCAGTAGCCAGTAGCCAGTAGAAAAATCAGAAGGCAGCCGGCACATCGAGCGTCGGCTGCCTTCTTTGTTTTCTACCGGCTACTGTCTACTGGCTACTCCGCCGCCCTCATTGAAGCGTGAAGTTGTACGTGATGACGCCGGTGACGCGGACGGGCTGGCCGTTGAGGAGGGTGGGCGTGAAGCGCGCTTGGCGGGCGGCCTGCACCGCCGCGTGCTGGAGCAGCGGGTTGCCGCTGGCCGCCTTGGCCGAGACGACGCGCCCCTGCTCGTCAACCAGAATGTTGACCGACACCAGCCCGTGAATCCCCGCGGCCTTCGCGGTCGGCGGGTAGGGCGGGACGGGCTTGTGGACGGCCTTGCTGTTGATGACCGACGACGGCAGGGCGACGGGCCCCTCGCGCTTCGGCGTGGGCGCGGGCGTCGGCGGCGGCTTGACGGGGACGGGCGGCGGCGTCGTGCTCTCGACGACGCGCGGGCCTTCGCCGCCGGGGAGGCCGTGCGGGTGGCCCGTGCCGCCGTGCGGGTGGGGGCCGACGGCGAGGCCGCCCGGCTCCGGGTCGCTGGTGAAGGGCGCGATGACGACGGGCGTGCGGGCCTTCACCTCTTTGGTCGAGGCGCTGGCGATGCGCTCGCCCCTGTAAGGCGTGTTGACGGAGACCTCGGGCCGGGTGGCGAACTGCTGGGCGCGTCGGGGGGCGGCGGCCGGTCGGGGCCGGTCGGGCCGCTGCGGCTCGGCGCGCTGCTCGGCCGGGGGCTGGAAGCGCAGGATGGCGTAGACCTCGTAGTCGCTCTCGGCGTCGAGGCGCGCGTTGAAGGCGTAGACGCTGCCGACGCCGGCCACGGCCAGCAGCACGGCGTAGAAGGCGAGCGCGCCCGCGAAGAAGGAACCCCTCCGCTTGAAGTCGGCCGCGTGCGACCCCGACTCGACCAGATTGCTGAACATCTCTCGATCCTCCCTCTCGGCCGGTGCCAACGGGTCAGCGGGAGACACGGGCTTAGACCCCGCCGCGCGCGGGAGGTTCCAAAAAGGAGTAGCCAGTAGCCAGTAGACAGTAGTCAGTAGCGCCCCGCGCCGAGGACGTTAACGCCGACGCGCTGACGATGCGACGCCGAAGGTTCTTCCTGCCGGCTACTGACTACCGGCTACTGACTACTGTCTACTTTTTTTGTTTGAACTTTGAACCTCGAACTCTTACGATGTGGGCCTCCGAGCCGGGGCGGTCTGAAGCTCTTGCGCACGCTTCGCAAAAAGAGAGACACGCCGATGACCCTGACGCAGGTGGCCGGAGCCGACCGCGAGGAACTCAACCCTTTCCGGATCGCGATGCGGCAGTTCGACCTCGCCGCCGAGTTGCTCGAACTCGACGACTCGATGCGCGAGGTTCTGAAGAACGCCAAGCGGCAGCTCATCGTCTCGATCCCCGTCAAGATGGACGACGGCCGCGTCCGCGTCTTCGAGGGCTACCGCGTCCAGCACAACATCGCGCGCGGGCCGGCGAAGGGCGGCATCCGCTTCCACCCGAACGTGACGCTCGACGAGGTCAAGGCGCTGGCCGCGTGGATGACTTGGAAGTGCGCGACCGTCAACATCCCTTACGGCGGCGGCAAGGGCGGGGTGGTGTGCGACCCGAAGGTGATGACGCGCGGCGAACTCGAACGCCTCACGCGCCGCTACGCCTTCGAGATCGCGCCCATCATCGGCCCCGACCGCGACATCCCCGCGCCCGACGTTTACACCGACGAGCAGACGATGGCGTGGATCATGGACACCATCTCGATGGTGCGCGGCCACACGGAGCTGGGCGTCGTGACGGGCAAGCCCGTCGCGCTCGGCGGCTCGCACGGGCGCGCCGAGGCGACGGCCCGCGGCTGCCTCTACGCCGTGCGCGAGGCGTGCCGCCTGCGCGGCCTGCGTCTGGCCGACGCGCGCGTCGCCATCCACGGCTTCGGCAACGCCGGGGCGAACTTCGCGCGGCTCGTCTCGGCCGAGGACGGCGCGCGCGTCGTCGCCGTCTGCGACTCGGGCGCGGGCGTCCACAACGAGCACGGCATCGACGTGCAGGCGGCGCTGCGGCACAAGGCCGAGACGGGCGCCGTCGTGGGGACGCAGAACACCGAGCCGCTCTCCTGCGAGGAGGTGATCGGCGTGGACTGCGACATCCTCCTGCCGGCCTCTCTGGAGAACGTCATCACGCTCGGGAACGTCGGGCGCGTGCGCGCGCAGATCATCGCGGAGCTGGCCAACGGCCCCGTCACGCCGGGGGCCGACCGCGCCCTCTTCGACCGCGGCGCGCTGCTCCTGCCCGACATCCTCGCCAACGCCGGCGGCGTCACCGTCAGCTACTACGAGTGGGTGCAAGATCAGTACTCGTACTTCTGGACGGAAGACCGCGTCAGGGACACGCTCGAAAAGACCATGCGCGCGGCCTTCTCCCAAGTCCACGCGACGGCCGAGCGCTACCGCACGGACATGCGCACCGGGGCCTACATCCTCGCCATCGGGCGCGTCGCCGAGGCCACCAGCGTCCGCGGGATTTTCCCTTGAGGGGGTAATCAGTGATCAGTGTGCTGTCTCAGGCGCGGCGGGCTTTGTCTCGGCGCGCATGCTGAGGCAGAATGTTTTTAACTGACGACTGACGACTGACGACTGATAACTATCTGAGCCATGAGCGACAAGATCACCGTCTACGAGAAGCCGACCTGAACGAAGTGCCGCGAGGCAGACCGCCTGCTCCGTGAGAGCGGGATTGATTACGAAAAGGTCAACTACTACGTCGAGCCGCTCGGCGAGGCGAAGCTGCGGGAGTTGATCGGGAAGATGGGCATCAAGCCGCGCGAGTTGCTGAGGACGGGCGAGGCCGTCTACCGCGAACTCGGGCTGGCGGGCCGCGAAGTCTCCGACGACGAACTCATCCGCCTCATGGCCGCGCACCCCGACCTCGTCCAGCGCCCCATCGTCGAGCGCGGCGACCGCGCCGTGCTCGGCCGCCCGACCGAGAACATACGGGAACTGCTCGGCCCCGCCGGCTGAAGTCTGAAAGGAGTCCGCAATGACCGTCGGAAGATTCCTCCTCGCGCTCGCGCTGCTGGCCGCGGCGGCGCGCTCCGTGCCGGCGCAACTGGGCGACGCCGGCGCGCAGACGGTCACGCTGCTCTCGCAGGTCAGGCATCAGGATCACTACAAGGCCATCGTCCGCATCCCGCCGCCGGCCGGGGGGAAGGCCGCGCGCCGCGTCGGCGCCATCAGCGAACACACGCTGAGGTTCGGCGGGATGAACCTCGAAGGCGAGGCCGACTGGCTCGAAGTCCCGTACGCGCACGGCTCGCGCAGCCAGATCAAAGACCTCGGGGCGTTGGAGTGGTCAGAGGTCTACGACGTGCCCATCCTCCACGCCAGCGCGGCGGCCCACCCCGGCCCCATCGAGCTGAATTACAGCACCGGGAGCCTCAAAATCTCGCCCGAAAACGTGCTGGTGAAGGCCGTCGCCGGCCACCTCTACCTCGTCCGCTTCAAGGACGAAGACTCGGACTTTTACCTGATGTTCCGCGTCGAAGCGCTCAAGCCTAACGACGAGTGCAAGCTCTCGTGGAAGCACGTCCCTTCGCCCGAGCCGTGAGGGCTTTCGGGCGCTCCCGCCGGCCGAAACAATGTCAAGCGGGGTCGCCGCCTCGCGCGCGGGCCGGCCGGGGCGCGGCCTGCCGAGTTGCGATAAAATAAGGTCGCCGAAAATTCAGATCGCGCCGCGCCCGTTCGGCCTGTCACGGGGCGCGCGCCGGGGGGGAAGGGCGGTGGCAAAAGCGCCGGCGACCGTGTACGTCTGTCAGAGTTGCAACAACCAGTCGCGGAAGTGGCTCGGGAAGTGCCCGGACTGCGGCGAGTGGAATTCGTTCGTCGAGGAGCGGGCGCGCGCGGCCGCGCCGTCGAAGGGGTTGGCGGCGCGCTCGGGGCTGCGCCTGCGCGAGGTCAAGCCGATCCGCTACGGCGAGATCGAGTCGCAGGACGACGCGCGCGTCTCGTCGGGCGTCACCGAGTTCGACCGCGTGCTCGGCGGCGGCATCGTGCCCGGCAGCCTCATCCTCATCGGCGGCGACCCCGGCATCGGCAAGTCGACGCTCCTGCTTCAGGTCGCGGACCGCCTGAGCGGGTCGGGCGCGCGCGTCCTCTACGTCTCGGGCGAGGAGTCGGAGCGGCAGATCAAGATGCGCGGCGAGCGCCTCGGCGTCGAGGCCGAGAACCTTTACCTCCTGCCGGAGACCAACCTCGACTCCATCCTCGACGAGGTCGAGCGCGCCGAGCCGGGCGCGATCATCGTCGATTCCATCCAGACCGTCTTCTCGCCCAGAATCGAGTCGGCCCCCGGCTCGGTCTCGCAGGTGAGGGAGGTGGCCGGCCAGTTCCTCCTGCTCGCCAAGAACCGCACCATCCCGGTCTTCCTCATCGGCCACGTCACGAAGGAGGGCTCGATTGCCGGGCCGAAGGCGCTCGAACACATCGTGGACACCGTGCTCTACTTCGAGGGCGAGCGCCACCACAACCACCGCATCGTGCGCGCGACCAAGAACCGCTTCGGCGCGGCCAACGAGCTCGGCGTCTTCGAGATGACGGGCGAGGGGCTCGTCCCGGTCGCGAACCCTTCGGAGATGTTTTTGCAGGAGCGGCCGCAGGGCGTGGCCGGCTCGGTCGTGACGGC
>DATMVI010000202.1:0-3049 GCA_035563275.1 Pyrinomonadaceae bacterium | reverse complement strand
TTCGTGCAGTTGACGGCCGACGCGGCGCTCGGGCGCGCGCGCGAGGCCGACGCGGCGCTCGCGCGCGGCGAAAGTTGGGGGCCCCTGCACGGCCTGCCCGTCAGCATCAAGGACGCCTTCGAGACGGCCGGCGTCGTCTCGGCGGGCGGCACGCGCGGGCGCGCCGGCCACGTGCCGCAGGAGGACGCCACCGCGGTCGCCCGCCTGAAGGGGGCCGGGGCCGTCGTGCTCGGCAAGACGAACGTCCCCGAAATCTCGCTCGCCTTCGAGAGCGACAACCTCGTCTACGGCCGCACCAACAACCCTTACGACCTGACGCGCACGCCGGGCGGCTCCTCGGGCGGCGAGGCCGCGGCCGTCGCCTCGGGGATGTCGCCTTTGGGTCTGGGCAGCGACGCCGGCGGCAGCATCCGCGTGCCCGCGCACTTCTGCGGCGTGGCGGGCCTGCGGCCGACCACGGGCCGCACCGCGCGCACCGGACACTTCCCGCCCATCGGCGGCGTCACCGACACGCTGAATCAGGCCGGGCCGATCGCCCGCCGCGTCGAAGACCTCGCGCTCATGCTCCCGCTCCTGTGCGGGACGGACTGGCGCGACCCTTCCGTCGTCCCCGTGCCGCTCGGCGACCCCGCGGCCGTCGGCGTCGAAGACCTGCGCGTGGCCTTCCACACGGAGAACGGCATCGTCAAGCCGACGCCCGAGATCGGCGAGGCCGTGCGCGCCGCCGCCCGCGCGCTGGCCGACGCCGGGGCGCGCGTCGAGGAGGCGCGGCCCCCGGCGCTGGAGCAGACGGCCGAACTCTCCTTCGGCCTCTTCGGCGCGGACGGCGGCGCGTCGCTGCGGATGCTGCTGTCGATGTCGGGCACGACCGAGACGCACCCCGTCCTCGAACGCCTGCTTGAGATCGTCGGCCAGCGCCCGCTCCAGACGGCCGAGTTCGCCGTCCTGCTCTTCATGCTCGACTCCTACCGGGCCGAGATGCTCGCCTTCATGCGCGACTACGATGTGCTGCTCTGCCCGCCCTGCGCGCGGCCCGCGATGGAGCACGGCACGACCTTCGACGGCGAGAACTTTCTCTTCTTCACCTACACGATGGCCTTCAACCTGACGGGCTGGCCCGGCGCGGTCGTGCGCGCCGCGACCTCGCCGGAAGGGCTCCCCATCGGCGTGCAGGCGGTCGCCCGCCCGTGGCGCGAGGACGTGGCCCTCGCCGTCGCCGCGCGCCTCGAAGACGCGCTCGGCGGCTGGCAGCGCCCGCCGCTCTGACGTGCGCCGAAGCCGCCCCGGTGATTCACGGATGAAGGAGAAAACGAAACGGGCGCGGGTGCGCGTCGGCGTGGACACGGGCGGGACGTTCACCGACTTCGTCTACCACGCCGGCGGGCGCGCGCGCGTCTTCAAGCTGCCTTCGACGCCCGCAGACCCTTCGCTCGCCATCGTCGAGGGCTTGCGGCGCGTGGCGGCGGAGGCGGGCGCGGGGCTGGGCGAGCTGGAGGTCGTCCACGGGACGACCGTCGGGACGAACGCGCTCCTTGAGCGGCGCGGCGCGCGCGCGGCGCTCGTCACGACGGCCGGCTTCGAGGACGTTCTGGTCATCGGCCGGCAGGCGCGCGGGAGCCTCTACGACCTTGACTGGTCGCGCCCCGCGCCGCTCGTGCCCGAGCGTTTGCGCTTCGGCGTGCGCGAGCGCGTCGGCGCGGACGGGCGCGTGGTCGAAGAGTTGACGGACGAAGAGGTGGCGGCGCTCGCCGGGAAGTTGAAGCGCGCGGGCGTCGAAGCTGTCGCCGTCTCGCTGCTCTTCTCGTTCGCGCGGCCCGCGCACGAACGCAGGATCGAGCGCGCGCTCGCCGAAGCCCTGCCGGGAGTCCCGCTCTCCGTCTCGCACCGCATCCTGCCCGAGTACCGCGAGTACGAGCGCACCTCGACCGTCGCCATCAACGCCTACCTCCAGCCGCTCATGGGCGCCTACCTCGGCCGCCTCGGCGCGCGCGTCTCGCCGCGCCACCTGCGCGTGATGCAGTCTTCGGGCGGGAGCATCTCGGCGCGCGTGGCCGCGCGCGAGCCGGTTCGGACGATTCTGTCGGGGCCGGCCGGCGGCGTGGTCGGCGCGGGCCGCGCCGCGCTCGACGCCGGTTTCGCCGACATCGTCACCTTCGACATGGGCGGGACTTCGACCGACGTGGCGCTGTGCGCGGGCGGCGCGCCGCGGCTCACGAACGAGGCCGTGGTCGCGGGGCTACCCGTGGCCGTGCCCGTGCTCGACATCCACACGGTCGGGGCGGGCGGCGGCTCGATCGCGCGCGTGGACGCGGGCGGGAGCCTGCGCGTCGGCCCGCAGTCGGCGGGCGCAGACCCCGGCCCGGCCTGCTACGGCCGCTCGAACCTACCGACCGTGACCGACGCCAACCTCGTCCTCGGCCGCTTCGGCGGCGCCGACCTGCTCGGCGGCGATTTCCCCTTAGACGAAGAACGCGCGCGCGCGGCGCTGGCGCGGCTGGGGCGCGAACTGGGCGCGGGGCGAAAGGTCTCGGCGGTGGAGGCGGCGCTGGGCGTGGTGCGCGTGGTCAACGCCGGGATGGAGCGGGCGCTGCGCGCCGTCTCGGTCGAGCGCGGGCACGACCCGCGGGCCTTCACGCTCGTCACCTTCGGCGGCGCGGGCGGCCTGCACGCGGTCGAGCTGGCGCGCGCGCTTCGCATCCCGCGCGTCGTCGTCCCCGCGAGCCCCGGCGCGCTCTCGGCCGTCGGCGCGTTGCGCTCCGACGTGCTGAAGAACCTCAGCCGCACCGTCATGCTCGGACTCGAAGACGAGGAAGCGTCAGGGCGGGCGCGCCGCGACGCCTCGCGCGCGGGCCGGTCGGCGCGTCTCGAAAAGGTCTTCGCGGAGTTGGAGCGCGCGGCGCGCGCGGCGCTCTCGCGCGAAGGCTTCGGCGCGGCGCGGCAGCGTCACGAGCGGACGGTCGCCGCGCGTTACAAAGGCCAGTCGTTCGAGTTGGAGATTGAGTGGGGGCGGGGCCGCCGGCTCGTCGAACGCTTCCACCGCGAGCACGAG
>DATMVI010000201.1:0-9022 GCA_035563275.1 Pyrinomonadaceae bacterium | reverse complement strand
CCCTCGGCGCGTGCGGCGCGGGGCGCGGCGCGCTGGCACGAGCCTGAGGTGAGCGCGGCGATTAAGAGCAGGCCGAGCGTGGCGCTTTGGGGGAGGCGCATCTGTCGGACGTTCTGCGTCGGGCGGCGGCGGGCCGCCGTGCGGCCCCGGCGAAGGTCGTCGCCGGGCGTGTTGTGTGCCCCTCGGAACCCTCCGCGGAGGAAGCCGGGGAGGTGACGCGCCCGCGGGCGGCGGCGCGCGTGTCGGGTGGTGCGCGTTAAAGCTATCACGACTGCCAACGCCTTGTCTCGCCACGGCGTAATTTTTGGTTTAGTCGTCAGCCGTCGGTAAAAACAAAAACCGGAAACTGACGACCGGCGACTGGCGACTACCGACCGCGAATCAAAAATTCCTCGACGATTATCTTCCGGCCGCGGGCCGCGGGAGAGACGGGTGCGAACAGCGACGGCGCGTGAGGCCACGCCGCTCCGGCCTGTGGGTAACCACAGTGCGGCGGGCCCGAAGGGTTCGGGGGATGCACGGAGGCGGGGCCGCGGCCGCGAAAATTGGCCCCGCGCGGGCGCGCGCAAGTGGCACTTGGGGCGGGCCGGCGAATCCGTTAAGGTGGCGCGCGCTCTGGGTCGGATGCCGTGCCGCGAGGTCGAAGGATGAACATCAGGATCGCCGAGTCGGACGAAGAGATCGCCGGCTGCTTCGTCGTCATGTCGGAGCTGCGCCCGCACTTGGGCGAGGCGGAGTTCGTGCGCCGCGTCAGGAGGCAGCAGGAGCTCGCCGGCTACGAGTTGATCTTCCTCGAAGACGCGGGCGAGGTGCGGGCCGTGGCCGGGGTGCGCGTCTCGGAGTGTCTGGCGTGGGGGCGGTTCATGTACGTTGACGACCTCGTCACGCAGAGCGGCGAGCGCTCACGCGGCCACGGGCAGAAACTCTTCGACTGGCTGCTCGGGCACGCCGCGCGCCGGGGCTGCGAGGAGTTCCACCTCGATTCGGGCGTGCAGCGCTTCGGCGCGCACCGCTTCTACCTGCGGAACCGGATGGAGATCGTCGGCCACCACTTCGGGCTGAAGCTAGTCAAGAGTTAAGAATTAAGAATTAAAAACGGCGTGCCCGCGAAAGGAGCTTTCAAGCCCCCGCGGGCGCGCCGTTCCGGTGAAGGAGGGTGCGCGCGGGTCGGGGCCTGCGAGACTCCCCGGCACACCATTCTTAATTCTTAATTCTTAATTCTTACTTGCCTTCCCTCTTGCCTTTCCCGCCGCGTTCCCGCTATCTTGCTCATCACACGCTAAAAACCGTTTCGGACGAGGAGGGTTGGGGCCGATGGGTGAGGCCGTCAAACTGCGCGAAGACCCTTTGTGGTACAAGGACGCCGTCTTTTATGAAATCTACGTGCGCGGCTTCTACGACTCGAACGGCGACGGCATCGGCGACTTCCGCGGGCTGACCGAGAAGCTCGACTACGTGCAGTGGCTCGGCGTCGATTGCATCTGGCTGCTGCCGATGTACCCCAGCCCCCTGCGCGACGGCGGCTACGACATCGCCGACTACTACTCGATCCTGCCCGAGTACGGCACGCCCGAGGACTTCAAGGAGTTCTTGGACGCGGCCCACGCGCGCGGCATCCGCGTCATCGCCGACCTCGTCGTCAACCACACCTCGGACTCGCACCCGTGGTTTCAGGAGGCCGTCTCCTCGCCCGACTCGCCGAAGCGCGACTGGTACGTCTGGTCGGACGACCCGAACCGCTACGCCGAGGCGCGCATCATCTTCACCGACACCGAGAAGTCGAACTGGACGTGGCACGAGGGCGCCCAAGGCTTCTACTGGCACCGCTTCTTCAGCCACCAGCCCGACCTCAACTACGACAACCCGGAAGTCCAGCAGGCCATCCTCGACGTTTGCGACTACTGGCTCGACCTCGGCCTCGACGGCTTCCGCGTGGACGCCGTCCCCTACCTCTACGAGCGCGAGGGCACGAACTGCGAGAACCTGCCCGAGACGCACGACTTCCTCAAGCGGCTGCGCGCCCACGTCGAGGCCCGCCACCGGAACGTGCTGCTGCTCGGCGAGGCCAACCAGTGGCCCGAGGACGTGGTCGAGTATTTCGGCGGCGGGGCGGAGTTCCACATGAACTACCACTTCCCCATCATGCCGCGCCTCTTCATGGCGCTCAGGCAGGAAGACCGCCGCCCCATCGTCGAGATTCTGGAGCGCACGCCAGACATCCCCGCCAACTGCCAGTGGGGCATGTTCCTCCGCAACCACGACGAGCTGACCCTCGAGATGGTCACCGACGAGGAGCGCGACTACCTCTACAGCGAGTACGCGAAGGATCGCCGGATGCGCCTCAACGTCGGCATCCGCCGCCGCCTCGCCCCGCTCATGGAGAACAGCCGCCGCCGCATCGAGCTGCTCCACGGCCTCCTCTTCTCGCTGCCCGGCTCGCCCTTCCTCTACTACGGCGACGAGATCGGGATGGGCGACAACATCTACCTCGGCGACCGCGACGGCGTGCGCACCCCTATGCAGTGGTCTTCCGACCGCAACGCCGGGTTCTCGAAGGCCGACTTCGAGAAGCTCTACTTCCCCGTCATCAACAACCCCGTCTACGGCTACGCCTCGGTCAACGTCGAGTCGCAGATGCGCTTCGACTCGTCGCTGCTGAACTGGATGCGGCAGATGCTCTACCTGCGGAAGGAGCACCACGTCTTCGGCCGCGGCTCGATGAGGTTCGTCAAGCCGGCGAACCGCAAAATCTTCGCCTTCGTCCGCGAGCACGAGGGCGAGACCGTGCTCTGCGTCTTCAACCTCTCGCAGTTCGCGCAGCCGGTCGAGCTGGAGCTGGCCGAGTTCGCGGGGCGCGTCCCCGTCGAGATGCTCGGCAAGACGCGCTTCCCCGCCATCACCTCGGCCCCCTACCAGCTCGCCCTCGCGCGCTGGGGCTTCTACTGGTTCCTGCTCGAACCGGAGGGCGCGTGACGCCGGAGACTCAGGGACAGGGCGGGGCCGCCGGAGCCGGCCTCGCGGGAGAGGGCCGGCTCGTCGTCGTCTCGAACCGGCTGCCCTTCACTCTGAAGCGCGCCGGCGACGGGTGGCGCACCGAGCGCAGCACGGGGGGCCTCGCGACGGCGATGGGGCCGCTGCTCAAAGAGTCGGGCGGCATCTGGGTCGGGTGGTCGGGCGACGCGAGCGACCCCGCGGACACGCGCCGCCGCCGGCTCCTCGAACGCTGGGCGTCGCAGGACGGCTACTTCGCCGTAGACCTCCCGGCCGACGTGGCGCGCGGCTACTACGAGGGCTTCTCGAATCAGGCGCTCTGGCCGCTCTTCCACCACTTCCCCATCCTCCTCAGCTTCGACCCCGAGCACTGGCGCGCCTACCGCGAGGCCAACGAGCGCTTCCGCGACGAGGTGGTCAAGCGGCTGCGGCCCGGCGACGTGGTCTGGGTTCACGACTATCAGTTGATGCTCCTGCCCCGCCTGCTGCGCGAGGCCGTGCCCGACGCGCGCGTCGGCTTCTTCCTCCACATCCCCTTCCCCTCCTCCTCGGTCTTCCGCCTGCTGCCGCGGCGCGAGGAGCTTTTGCAGGGCCTGCTCGGCGCCGACTACCTCGCCTTTCACACCTACAGTTATTTGCAAAACTTCCGCTCGTCGGCGCTGCGCGTGCTCGGCGTCGAGAGCCGCATGGACACGGTCGAGCACGGCGGCCGCCGCGTCCGCCTCGACGCGCTGCCCATCGGCATCGCCCCGCGCGAGTTCACCGACCTGCTCGACTCGGACGGGGAGACGCGCCGCCGCCTCAGCAAACTCCGCGAGCGCTACCGCGGCCGCCACGTCCTGCTCGGCGTCGACCGCCTCGACTACACCAAAGGCATCCCCGAGCGGCTGCGCGCCTTCCGCCGCCTGCTGCGCGAGGCCGAGGACTTGCGCGGGCGCGCCGTGCTCATACAGGTCGCCGTGCCCTCGCGCGAGGCCGTCCCGATGTACGAGGAGCTGCGCGGCGAGGTCGACTCGCTCGTCGGCCAGATCAACGGCGAGTTCTCGACGCCCGACTGGACGCCCATCGTCTACATGCGCCGCGGCCTCGCCCGCTCGGAGTTGGCCGCGCTCTACGCGGCGGCCGACCTCGCGTGGGTGACGCCGCTGCGCGACGGCCTCAACCTCGTCGCCAAGGAGTACGTCGCCTGCCAGCGCGGGGGGGCGGGCGCGCTGGTCTTGAGCGAGTTCGCCGGGGCGGCCTCCGAGATGGGCGAGGCGTTCCACGTCAACCCCTACGACGAGGAGCAGATGGCCGACACCGTCCGCCGCGCGCTGGAGACGCCGGAGGAGGAGCGGCGCGAGCGCATGGCCGCGCTCCACGCGCGCGTCGTCCGCAACAACGTCTTCGCGTGGGGCGAGCGCTTCGTCCGTAACCTGACCGAGTCGGCCGCGGCCCGCTCCGAGCGCCACGCGCGTAAGCCGCGCCCGCTGCCGGAGGGCGAGTTCGTCGCCGCCTACCGCCGCGCCCGCGCGCGCCACCTGCTGCTCGACTACGACGGCACGCTCGTCGGCTTCTCCAAGCTGCCGCGCGAGGCCGTCCCGCCGCCCGACCTCCCGCCGCTGCTCGAACAGCTCGCGGCCGACCCCGCGAACACCGTCGTCCTCATCTCGGGCCGGACGCGCGCCGACCTCGAACGCTGGTTCGGCGGCGTGAAAGGGCTCTGGCTCGCGGCCGAGCACGGCGCGACGGTGCGCGCGCCGGGCCCGGCGGCGTGGGAGCCGCTGCGCGCGACCCGCGACGCGGCGTGGAAGGAGAGCGTGCGGCCGGTCTTCGAGCACTTCGTGGATCGCACGCCGGGCAGCTTGGTCGAGGAGAAGGAGTTCGCGCTCGTCTGGCACTACCGGATGGCCGACCCGGAGTTCGGCGCGTGGCTCGCCAACGAGTTGGTCTCCACGCTCGAACAACTCTTGGCCGAGACGGAGCTGCGCGCCTTCCGCGGCCAGAAGATCGTCGAGGTCAAGCCGTCGTGGGCCAACAAGGGCGAGGCGCTCGCGCGTCTCGCGCCCGACCCCGACTTCTGCCTCGCGGCCGGCGACGACCGCACCGACGAAGACCTCTTCGCGCGCCTCCCCGAAGACGCTTGGACGATCCACGTCGGCGAGCACGAATCGCGCGCCCGCTTCCGCCTGCCCGCCCCCTCCGACCTGCGCGCCCTCCTCGCGCGGCTCGCCGGCGCGGGCGAGACGCGCACGGCCGCCGCGGGGGAACAGAAGCCTTGAACCGTAAATCGTGAATCGCAAATCGAAAGGGTTGTCCTTTCGCCGCGTTCCGGTTTACAGTTCAGTCCGGCCCCCCGAAACTATTCACGATTGACGATTGACGATTCAAGGCTCTTCAAGGAGGCGCTGATGCTGAAGGCTCTGGGAAGCGGTCTGGTGGGCGCGGTCGCGCTCACGCTGATACACGAGACGGCGCGGCGGCTCGCGCCCGAGAGCGCGCCGCGGGTGGACGTGCTCGGGATGCGCGCCATCGCCAAGACGATGCGCGCCGTGGACGCCGAGCCGCCCATCCCGCTGCACGAGGCCGCGCTCGTCGGCGAACTCGTCTCGAACACCGCTTACTACAGCCTCGTCGGCCTCGGCCCGCGCGAGGACGCCTTGCGCAACGGCGCGCTCCTCGGCCTCGCCGCCGGCCTCGGCGCGGTCTTCCTGCCCGGCCCGCTCGGGCTCGGCCGCCAGCCCACCGAGACGCCCGCCACGCAGGCCATGACCGTCGCTTGGTACGTCGCCGGCGGCCTCGCCGCGGCCGCCGCCTACCACGCGTTCACCTCCGAAGACGAATAGCGCAAGCGCGAACAGGGCCGCGGGCGGCGGCGGGCGGGTTGACGTTAACCGAACTCAACCCGCCCGCCGCCGCCCGCGGCCCTGTTTTGATTGGCGAGCCTACCGCAACACGAAATCAACTACGACCGGGTCGTGATCCGAGAGCGCCTCTCCGGCGGGGCCGCGCGCGTCCGAGACGACGCGCGGCGGGTTGGCGTCGTCGGGCGCGAGCCGGCGGCCGGCGAACCAGTCGAGCTTGAGCGAGCAGCGCCCGCCGTGGTCTTGAAGCGCCCACTCGATGAAGCGGAAGCACCAGCGCGGAACCCAGTCGGCCATGTTCGTGTTCGCCGCCAAGTCCTTCACGTCGTAGTGGAGCGTGCCCGCGCCCGGCTCGTTCAGTTCGCGGTAGGCGTAGCCGCGCCGCTCCAGCTCGCGGAAGAGGCGGCGCTCGAACCAACGCTCGGGCCGCAGGTAGTGGTTCTCGATGACGTGGCCGACGCCCATCAGCACGCGCCGCCAGAAGCCGAGGATGGAGTAGAGCGAGTGGCGCGAGTCGTAGGTCGAGGTGTTCCAGTCGCCGCCGATTAAGACCGGCAGGCGCGGGGTTAAAGATTCGACGAAGTCGAGCACGATCTTCATCTGCCGCGCGCGGTGCCGCTGGCTCGAATGCGCGTCGAGGTGGAGGCTGACGGCGCGCAGAGTGCCCGAAGGGTGCGCCACGTCGGCGACGACCGCGCGCTGGCTCCCCAGACGCTTCTCCGCGCCGCGCATCTTGTCCTTGCCGTTCGGCAGCGCCACCGACCACGCGCGCGCGATGGGCCAGCGCGCCAGCACCGCGTTCCCGTGCAGCGCCTCCTCGTTCTCCCCCTCCGCCCCGCTCTCCAGCCCGTTGCCCTTCGTCAGCGCCACGTAGCACGGCGCGAAGGCGTAAGCCATGCCGAGCGCGCGCGCCAGCTCGCGCGCCACGCGCCGGTTGCCCGAGCGCGCCATGCCGTAGTCGAGTTCGGTCAACAGCAGCACGTCGCTCTCGCGCAAAACCTCGTGGCGGCCGAGGGCGGCGGCGACGCCTTCGAGCCGCGCCCCGCGCTCCACGTTCCACGCGGTCGCGCGCAGCGACGGCCGGGCCTCCTCGCCCCGCGCGCGGAAGTCCTCGCGGACGACCGCCCCGAGCACGCGCTCCACCTCGGGCCGCAGACGCGCGTAGAGGCTTGAGGCGGCGAGCGCCTTCGTCGAATCGAACCGGGCGAGCGCTTTGAAGTGCGGGCGGAGGCTGTGTTCGAGCGGCGAGCCGGCGCGGGTCTCTGTGGCTAGGGCGGTGTTCATCTCGGCGGCGAAAATGTTACAGTCTCGCCCGCCCCTTTTCAACCGGCGAAAAAACTTCATGGGACACGACCGACGAGCGACGGCCGGCGACGAAGCGGAGCGCGCGACGAGCGTCCGCACCGAGCTGATCGCGGGCGTGACGACGTTCTTCACGATGGCCTACATCGTCGTCGTCAACCCCTCGATTCTCGCGGCCGAGGGGACGGGAAAAGAAGTTTCGAGTTTCGAGTTTCGAGTTCGGGCGGCGTGCGTTGAACCATTCGACTCGCGCGGTGCGAACTCGTAACTCGAAACTCGAAACTTTCAGGCGGCGAGGACGGCGCGCATGCGGACGTGGCTGAGGAGGAGTTCGAGGTAGCTGCCGAACTGGTGGAGGAAGGCGCGGACGGCGCGCTCGGAGTGGAGGCCGGGAACCTGCGCGGCGAAGCTCTCGACCATCGCCCAGTCCTTCTGCATCAGGTAGCGCATGCTGCGCAGGCGGAAGTCCTGTAGGCGCATCACGAAGAGCGAGAGCGCCTGCGGCGTGAACTCCTGCTCGGTGTGGCGGATGAGCCGGAGCAGCGCCGTGAGGTCTTCGCAGAGCCGCTGTGACTTCTCGCGCCTGAGCTGGATGTCGCCGAAAAGGCTCACGTCGCTGACGGCGTCGTCGAGCGCGTGCGCGACGATGACGGTGGCCTGCTGGAAGCAGTTGCGCAAGACCTCGGCGGCGTCGCCGGCGCGGGCGCGGCGGCCGTCGGCGTCCGCCTCTTCGGGGCGCGCCAGCTCGCGGTCGAAGACGCGGCGCAGTTCATGGCGGACGGCGAAGGCCGCGCTCTCCAGCGCCTCGGCGAGCGGCGCCGGGACGTAGCCCTCGGCGCGGCGCGCCTCCATCGAGTCGGCGAGGCTCAGGGCCTCGCCGTGGATGATCGAGAAGAGCGGCTGCGCCTCTTCGCCCGAGGCGGCGGCGGCATCGGCGGCGTCGAGGTAGCCGAGCAGGCGGGTCAGGTCTGAGAAGGTCTGCCCGACGAAGTGGCGCAGCGGCGTCGGCTGCGTGGCCTGCGTGAGCGCGCGGAGCTGTGGGAGCAAGGCTGTGCGACCTCTCGTTCCGGCAGAGACGAAGTGTCCGAGCGAAATCGCGGTGAGGCGCGGTGGTGAGGGTCGCCGTCCCTGCGGCCCGTCGGTGAGCCGCCGCAGCCGAGCGTGAGGTCTGGGCTTCGCGCGCTTTGTAGCAGCTTGCCGGAAGGGATGTCAACAAGTAATGGGTGCCGGGTGTCGGGGAAGCATCATCGTCTTCCCCGGCACCCGGCGCCCTTCTTCACCTCCACCTCCTGATCTTCTGGAAGCGGCGTTTGACCATGTCGCGGCGCAGGGGCGAGAGGTGGTCGATGAAGAGGAGGCCGTCGCAGTGGTCGGTCTCGTGGAGGAAGCAGCGCGCGGCGAGCCCCTCGGCTTCGCGCTCGAAGGTCTGGCCGCTGGCGTCCTGCGCGCGCAGCCGGACGCGGGCCGCGCGCGCGAGCGGCGCGTGAACCTTGCCGACCGACAGGCAGCCCTCCTCGCCCTGCTGCTCGCCCTCGGCCGAGAGAATCTCGGGGTTGGCCGCCACCAGCCTGATCCCGTCGCAGTCCATCACGAAGAGGCGCAACGAGAGGCCCACCTGCGGCGCGGCCAGACCGACGCCCTCGGCCGCGTACATCGTCTCGAACATGTCGGCCGCCAGACGCTCCAGCCCCGGCCCGAACTCCGACACGGGTTCGCCCACCTCCTTGAGCACCCGCGCCGGGTACTCGACGATCTCCATCACAGCCATATGCGCGTTTCGAGTTTCGTGTTCCGAGTTAAAGACGACTGCCGAACAGTAACGCGAGCGGCGGCGCGCGGGCAAGACGAGCGGGGGTTGATAACTCGCGACTCGGAACTCGGGGCTG
>DATMVI010000200.1:0-4003 GCA_035563275.1 Pyrinomonadaceae bacterium | reverse complement strand
GGCGGCGCCCGCGGTGAACACCCCGGCGCCGACGCCCGCGGCGAATGCGCCGGCGGCCGCGCCGCCCGCTTCCGTCGCCGAGTTGCTGCTGCTGCCCGAGCAGCAGCAGATGAAGGTCGGCGAGCGCCGCCGCGTGATGGTCTTCCTGAAGACCGACGCGCCGGTCGGGCTGGCGACGGCCACGCTGCGCTTCGACCCGAAGGCGCTGGCCGTGCGCTCGGTCTCGCACGGGATGCTGACGGCCGAGAAGGCGGCCGCGCCCGTCCTGACGCAGTCGGTCGACCCGTCGGGCGTGCTGCTCGTCTCCATCACCCCGGCCGCGGGCGCGCCCCCGCTGACGGGCGAGGGGCTGCTCGTCATCATCGAGGTCGAGGCGCTCGCCGCCGGCGAGGCCGCGCTCTCGTTCGACGCCGACAAGGTTCACCTTATCGCCACCGACGGCCGCGCCGTGCGGCCCCGGCTGACCTCCGGCAAGTTCCACGTCACTCAGTAACGCGCGGGGGCGGCGATGGCGACGAGAGTTCAGAGGGTCACAGCCGGGGAGGGGAAGGGGGGGAGGCCGCCGGCCTCATCCGCCCCTTCCCCTCTCCGCGTCGTGCCCGCCTCGTCCCGCGGGTGGACTCTGATCGAACTCGTCATCACGATCACCGTGCTCACCGTGCTCACCCTCGGCGTCATCCCGCTCGTCCGCAACTCGGTGCGCCGCCAGAAGGAGCAGCGCCTGCGCGAAGTCCTGCGCGAGGTGCGCGGGGCCGTGGACGCCTTCAGGCGCGACACGGTCGGGATGCAGTGCGGGGCGGGCGGCGCGGTCGTGCAGCAGCAGCAGGGGCAGAACGTGCAGCAGCAGGGCGTCCCCGGTATCACCTACATCGACCCGCGCAGCACCGTCGTCCTCGCCGACTGCAAGCTCTTCGGCGTGGACAACCCCGACCGTTACCCGCCCGACCTCCAGACCTTGGTTGACGGCGTGGACGTGGTGCCGCGCCTCTCGGCGACCAACCAGCTCGGCAGCGTGGACACGAGCCGGGGCGGGGCGACGGACAACTCGGGCGGCCTCGTCCCGAAGAAGAAGGTCTACCTGCGCGAGATACCCATCGACCCCATCACGGGCCAGCGCGACTGGTGCCTGCGCTCCAGCTACGACACGCCGGACGTGGGCTGCACCGACTCGCCCGAGAACGTCTTCGACATCCGGTCGAGGTCGGACGCGACCGCGCTCAACGGGGAGAAGTACAATGAATGGTAAGCGGGTCGCGGGTGGCGCGTCGCGGGTATCGGGCCGGGAGGCGGGCGCGGGCGCGCGCCACTCCTTCAGCCAGCGGCTCGCGCTCCGCCGCCCGCAGTCGGGCTTCACGCTGCTGGAGCTGATGATCGTCATCTCGATCCTCGTCATCTTGGCGATGATCGCGGTGGCGCAGTACAACAAGACGGTGCTCGCGGCCAAGGAGGCGACGCTGCGCGAAGACCTCTTCCAGATGCGGCGGATGATCGACCAGTATTACGCCGACAAGGCCAAGCTCCCGCAGTCGCTCGACGACCTCGTCACGGCCGGCTACGTCACCGAAATCCCCGTGGACCCGATGACCGACCAGCGCGACTGGCAGGTCGAGTTCGGCGAAGACCCCGGCTCGTCCGACAACTCGCAGGGCGTCATCAACGTCCGCAGCGCCTCCAACGACCTCGACTCCGAAGGCAGCCGCCGCTACAGCGAATGGTGACGGGGGAGAAGCAGTAGTCAGTAGTCAGTAGCCAGTAGCCAGTAGCGCTCCGCGTGATACGCGCTGACGCCGACCGCCCTAACGATTCGCTACCGAAGGTCTTTCTACTGACTACTGACTACTGACTACTGTCTACTTCTTTTATGAACCCACTCGCCAAACTCATCGCCCCGCGCCTGCCGTCGGCGGCCGTCGGGCTGTCGGCCGAGGGCGTCGGCGTCGTCAAACTGGATCGCCGCCGCGACCTCTTCGTCGTGCAGCGCGCCGGCTACCTGCCGCTGCGCGGGGGGCTGGTGCGCCCGAGCTTCGACGAGCCGAACCTTGAGGCGCCGGCCGAGCTGGCGGCCGCGCTCTCGGAGCTGACCGCGACGACGGGGCTGGGCAAGCGCCGGCGCTGGTCGGCCACCCTGCCCGAGGCCGCGACGCGCACCTCGATCCTGACGATGGAGAGCGCGCCGGCCTCGCGCCACGAGGCCGAGGAGATGTTGCGCTGGAAGACGGAGCGCGCGCTGGGCGCGCCGCCCGACGAGCTGCGCGTCTCGCGCGAGCGCCTGCCGCCGGACGCGCAGGGGCGCGCGCGCTACCTCGTCGCGGCCGTCCGCCTCTCGGTGCTCGCCGAGTACGAGGCGGTCTTCGGCGGGCTGGGCTGGCAGGCGGGTTTGATTTTGCCGCGCCACATGGGCGAGGCGTGGTGGCTGATGCGCGACGGCGCTCGCTCGCTCGGGGACTCGCTGCTCGTCAGCGGCCACGCCGACGGCTTCACCGCCGTCATCCTGCGCGCCGGCCAGCCGCTCTACGTCCGCGTCGTCTCGTGCGAGCCGGAAGACCGCGCCGACGAGCTTTTCCGCTTCCTCCTCTTCTACCGCGACCGGCACGCGCCGGCCTCGGCCGCGGGCGACATCGAAGCCGCGCCGGCCGCCCCGACCGACACCATCGGCCGGCTGCTCGTCGCCGGCACGGGCGTCGCCGAGGCCGAGGCCGCCGCCATCGTCGAGGAGACGCTCTCCGTCCCGCCGCGCCCCGTCCGCGCCGGCGACCTGCGCCTCTCGTTCCCCGAGGCCGGCATCGAGTTCGAGCAACTGGCCGCGCCCGCCGGCCTCGCCGCCCTCGCTTGGGCCTGAAAAAAACGGGGTTTGGGCGCCGGGGGCCGCGGGCCGGTTTAAAGCAACTCGCCTTTAAACCGGCCCGCGGCCCCCGGCGCCCAAACCCCTCCTGAAACTTTCCCGGCGGGCGGGACGTAGAATCTTGGCGTCATGATTGCCCACGCAGCGACTTTGAGGAAGCCGGCCGTCGTCGGCGACGGCGAGTTGGTGGCCCGCGCCATCGCGGGGCGCGCCGAGGATTTCGAGGAGCTGGTGCGCCGCTACCAGCGCCCCATCGCGGCCTACGTCTACCGCATGGTCGGCGACTACGACGCCGCCCTCGACCTGACGCAGGAAGTCTTCATCAAGGTCTACGGCTCGCTCGAACGCTACCGGCCCGAGTTCAAGTTCTCCACTTGGATTTACCGCATCGCCCACAACGCCGCCATCGACCACCTGCGCCGGCAGGGCAGCGCCCGCACCGAAGACCTTGAGGTCGAGACCGAGGGCGGCCGCACCTACGAGAAGCCTCTGGCGAGCAGCGCCCCGACGCCCGAGCAGTTGAGCGAGCGCAGCGAGCGCCGCGCCGAGATCGAGGAGGTCGTGCAGGCGCTGCCGCCCGCCTACCGCGAGCTGATCGTGCTGCGCCACGCGCACGACCTCAGCTACGACGAGATCGCCGAGGTCACGGGCCTCCCGCTCGGCACGGTCAAGAACCGCATCTTCCGCGCCCGCGAGGCCATGCGCACGCACCTCGTCGAGCGCGGCATCACCAGCGTGTAGAAAGGGGCCGGGGCGAAGGCTATGAAGGAGGGCGCGGTCGCGGCTGTCGGGGGCGGGGGATGCGCGCAGACGGCGCTCGTCGCCGCCTACCTCGACAACGAGCTGGACGCGGCCGCCTCGGCCGGCTTCGACGACCACGCCGGCAGTTGCGCCGCCTGCTCCTCGGCCCTCCTCGAACAGCGCCGCCTGCTCTGCCTGCTCGACGCCGCCTTCGACCAGACTTTCAGCAAAGGCCCCGCCCTGCCGCGCGACTTCACGCGGGCCGTCCGGGCGCGGGCGCAGACCGACATGAGCGGCGTGCGCGACGCGCGCGAGCGCGTGCGGGCCGTCAAGATTTGCGCGGCGCTGGCCGCCTCGGCGCTGGCGCTGCTGGGCGCGGCCGCCTTCGGGCCGCTGTTGCAGGCGGCGCGCGGGGCCGGC
>DATMVI010000199.1:0-6117 GCA_035563275.1 Pyrinomonadaceae bacterium | reverse complement strand
GCCGCCGCGGCCGCGCCGCTCTTGCGCGCCGCCGTCACGCCGCTTTCGTCCACACTCGTCACGCCGTAACTCAAACCCTTCACCCCCTCCCGATGAGCGCCTTGCGCGCGCGCAGGTAGAACTCGCCGCCCACGGCCTTCGTCGCCTTCTTCGCGTTCCACAGGACGGCCTGCCGCAGCCGCGGCCCCCGGCGACCCGAGGCGATGGCGGCGGCCGCGCGCGGCGTCGTCCAACGCTGCACCGCGTAGCGCCCGACGACCAGACAGCCGCCGACGCGTTGCAGCGCGGCCGTCGGCTCGGACGTGAACAGGTGCTTGATGCCGGCCGCGTCGGCCGCCTCGGCCACGCGCCGCGAGTAGTAGCCGCCGGGCACGGACGCGACCGTCACCGCGCGCCCGACGATGTCGGACAAAAACGCCACGCTCGTCTCCCACTCGCCGAGCGTCTCTTCGTAGCTGCAACGCGCCATGCGCGCGGGGTGCGTCGCCGAGTGGCTGCCGACGACGTGGCCGCGCCGGTCGAGTTCGGCGATCTGCTCGCGCGTGAGGAAGCCGGGCGTGCCGACGCGGCCCGTGGTGACGAAGAAGTGGCCGCGCCAGCCGCGGCGCTCAAGCGCGCCGGCCGCGTGCGTGTAGGCGCTGACGCCGCCGTCGTCGAAGGTGATGAGCAGGGGGCGGCCCGCGCCCGACCCGTCGCCCAGCTCCGCGACGGTCGAGGGGCGCGCCGCGCCCGACCCGGCGATGGCCGCGAGGTGCGCCTCGAACTCCGCGCGCCCGAGCTTGTAGAGCGCGGCGTCGGCGCCCGCGAAGCCGCTCGCGTCGTAGGCGTCGCCGTCAACGATGTCGTGGTACATGAGGGCGATGGCTGGCATGTTCGTCGTTGGCGCGCGCCTCCGTCGAAGGCGCGCGCGGCGTCGGGGGCTTGAGCCTTCCCGGCCTCAGGCCCCGGCCCCGGTCTCCTGCCTCCTCCCCGCGGCCCTGTCCCGGCGGGCCGCGCGCTTCCACCCGAGGTAGCTCGTCAGCCACGGCTGGCCCCACGCGGCCGACGGCCGGCCGTGCGCGTCGAGCGGCGCGGCGCCGCCCGCGCAGATGTCCCGGAGGCGCGCCGCGAGCTCGGGCAGGTTGTCGAAGACGACGCGGTGCTGGATGCGCACGTGCGACTCGGCGACCTCGTCGAAAGGGTAACTGTAGTAGCCGTAGACGGGGCCGGTGTCCACGCCCTTATCGATGCGGAGCAGGGTCATGCCGACGCGGCCGAGGTCGCGGCGGGCGAGCGCCCAGAAGCATCCATGCGAGTTGCGGTACTCGGGCGCGACGCCGGGGTGCATGACGAAGGTTCCGCAGCGCGGGATCGAGAAGACGTGCTCCCTGATGAGCGTCTTGCAGCGCGCGAGCACGAGGTCGGGCGCGAGCCGGCGGACGAACTCCTCGGCCTCCGGCGAGTTCGGGCTGTGCGTCTCAAGCGCGGGCACGTCGGGCAGCAGCGGGTATTCGGCGCGCAGCTCTTCCATCCGCCGCTCTTCCCAGCGGCGGTCTTCGGCGGCGACGAGCAGCCTGTAGTAGAGGCGGAAGGCGAGCACGTCGAGGAAGCGCGCGAGGCCGGCGCGCTTGAGCTGACTCCTGACGCGCTGGCGCGTGCGGCCCGCGCGCTCGCGCAGGACGACGACGCCGGCGACCTCCGAGAACGAGGCCAGCCAGCGCAGCATGCCCTCGTGGTCGAGCGTCGCGCCGTGGTGGCAGATGAGCAGGGTCTTCATGCTTGCAGGGAGGGCGGGCCGCTTCAGGAGACGGCGGCGGCTTCGAGCGGGGCCGGCTCGGGCAGCGGAGCGGCCTGTTCGCCGTCCACGAACTGCCGCAGCCAGATTTCGAAGTTGACGAGCGACCACAAACGCGACGAGTGGTCGCGCACGCCGCTCTGGTGCTCGGCCGCGAGCCCGGCGACGTATTCGGCGTCGAAGATGGCGCGCGAGCGCGCCCGCGGGCCGAGCACGTACTCGTCGATCACGTCGCGGTGCTGGCCGCGGAACCACCGGCCGACGGGGACGGGGAAGCCCATCTTCGGCCGCTTCAGGATCGCCTCGGGCAGCACGCCCGCCATCGCGCGGCGCAGGACGTACTTCGTCGTCCACCCGCGCAGCTTCAGGCGCTCGGGCAGCCGCGCCGTGAACTCCACCAGCTTGTGGTCGAGGAACGGCACGCGGCTCTCGATCGAAGCCGCCATGCTCATCTGATCCTGCTTCATCAGGAGCTCGTGCAGGTAGGTCTTCGTGTCGGCGTAGAGCAGCCGGTTAAGCAGGCTGTCGGCGTCGGTCTCTTCGACTAGGCGGCGCACGCCCGCGTAAGGGTCTGCCGAGCCGGCGCGCTCGACCGCCTCGGGCGTGAGCAGGCGGCGCTGCATGCGGCGCGGGAAGACGGCGAAGTTGTCGAAGTAGAGACTTTCGAGGTCGGCCGGCAGGCACAAAAAGGTGCGCTCAAGTTTCTGCCGCACGCGGGAGCCGGCGGGCAGCGACGAGACGGCCGAGGCGACGGCGCGGCGCGCGGCCGCGGGCGCCAGCGACTGGTAACGGCCGCCGAGGCCGAGGTTGTAGACCGTCTTGCGGTAGCGCTCGTAGCCGGCCAGAAGCTCGTCGCTCCCCTCGCCCGTCAGGACGACCTTGACGTGCCGCTGCGCGAGCCGCGAGACGAAGTAGAGCGGGACGCTGGCGAGGTGGGCCAGCGGCTCGTCCTCGTGCCACACGAGGCGCGGGAGCGCGGCGAAGAACTCCCCCGGCGTGACGACGACTTCGTGGTGGTCGGTGCCGAAGCGCCGCGCGACGAGGCGCGCGTACTCGAGCTCGTTCGCCCCGCGCTCGTCGAAGGCGACCGAGAAGGTCTTGATGGGCTCGTCAACCAGCCGGCTCATCTCGGCCGCGATGGCCGAAGAGTCGATGCCGCCCGAGAGGAACATCCCCAGCGGCACGTCGGCCATCAGCCGCAGGCGCACGGACGTGCGGAACAGCTCCGCCCACTCCTCGATTAAGTCCCGCTCGCTGCGGCGGCCGCCGTTCTCCCCGCCGCCGCCGAAGGTCACGTCCCAATATTTGCGGACGCGCAGCTCGCCGTCGCGCCACGAAAGCGTGTGGCCGGGGAGGAGGCGGCGGACGCCGCGGAACAAGGTCTCTTCGCCGGAGGGCGCGTGGTTGGCGAGGTAGTCGGGCAGCGCCGCGTAGTTGACCTCGGGCGCGACGGCGCGCGCCTCCAGAATGGCCTTGATCTCGGAGGCGAAGTAGAGCGAGCCGTCCGCGGTGTGCGCGTAGTAGAGCGGCTTGACGCCGAGGCGGTCGCGGGCGATGAACAGCTCGCGCTCGCGCGCGTCCCAGATGGCGAAGGCGAACATGCCGCGCAGGTCTTCGACGCAGCGCGCGCCCTTCTCCTCGTAGAGGTGGAGGATGGTCTCGGTGTCGCAGTGGGAGCGGTAGGTGTGGCCGCGCGCTTCGAGGCCGGCGCGGTAGTCGGAGTGGTTGTAGACCTCGCCGTTGTAGACGAGTTGGAGGCGGCCGTCCTCGTTCGTCATCGGCTGGCGGCCCGAGGCCACGTCCACGATGCTCAGGCGGCGGTGGCCGAGGCCGACCGCGCCGTCCACGAAGATGCCGCACTCGTCCGGCCCGCGGTGCGTGAGCACGTCGCGCATGCGTTCGAGCGCGGCCGGCTCGACTCTCCGGCCCGACCTGCTCGACAGCGCTATCCCGTTAATGCCGCACATAATCTCAGAGCCCGCGGCGTCGCCGGGGCCGCGCGGTCGCGCCCCCCGCGGCCGCGCCGCTCCCCTCCTTTGACAGCTTATCACGGAGGCCGAACGCCTCACCATCAATTACCGAATCCGGTGCGACGCCCGCGCCGCCCTCGGCCTCGGCCTCGAACTTGACCTCGCCGCCGGAGACGCGCGCCGCCGCGTAGGCGAGTGGCCGCGGCGAACTCAAGACCTCGCTCGCGCCGTAGGCGAAGCGGCGGCCGCCGCCGACGAGGACGAACTCCGACAACTCGCCGCCGGGCGCGACGCGCGCCCACGTCCACGCGAAGTCGGTCACGAAACGCTGCTCCGAGACGAGGCGGCCCGCGCGGCCGAGGATGAGGAAGTCGCGGTGGTCTGCGCCGGCGACTTCGAGGAAGTGCGCGGCCGCGCCGGGCATCAGGGCGAGGACGCGCGCAGCCGGTTGGCCCGCCGCGCGCGGCAGGCAGAGCGTGACGAAATCCTGCGGCCCCTCGCCCTCGGCCTCGTAGACGCCGACGGCCGCCCGCGCCCGCGCGCCGTAGCAGGGCGAGACCCAGCCGTCCGCGAGACGCCAGCGCCCGTGGCCGCCGTGGGCGTGCAGCTCGAGGCCGGGGCGCGCGTCGTCGGCGACGCTGACGAAGGCCGACCTGCCCTCGCCCGCGAGCCGCGGCGCGGCCCCGGGGGCGAAGTGAAAGTTCAGCCCGAAGCGGTGGCGGCCGCGGGCCTCCGCCTCGTCGCGGACGACGAGGTAGTCGCCCTTGAGGAAGAGGACGGAGCGGCGGTGCGTGACCGGGTCGGGCAAGCGCCGGTAGCCGTCGTGCTCGCCCTCGAAGAAGTCGAAGCGCGCGCGGGCGTGCCACGCGCGGGCCTCGCAGCGCGCGGCCGTCGCCCAACTGAAGGGGCCGGCCGGGACGGACGAGGACTCGCCGTCGACCGCGAGCGTGTTGTGCGAGGCCGAGTGGCGGAAGTAGTCGCGCATCTCGGGCGAGCCGGTGTAGCTGTAGGTGCCGGGGTCTACGAGGAGGGTGCGGCCGCGCGCGGCGAGCGCGAAGGAGAGCGCGTCGGCGTGCGCGTGCCCGCCGTTGTCGAAGCCGTGCGGGCCGCAGTCGAGCAGCAGGTAGTTCGAGTCCTCGGCCCAGCCGTCGCGCATCACGTAGTAGCCGCCTGCGGGGAAGGCGCGCGACTGCTCGGCGGGCGCGAGCGCGTCGAGCGCGTCGTAAGCCTTGAGACCTTCGGGGCCGGCGAGCCACAAGCTCTCTTCGGTGGCGGGGCCGGCGACGTGCTTGTAGTCGGCGCGGGCGAAGAGGGCGGCGGCCGTGGCGAGCGTCGCGCGGAAGTCGGCGGCCGGGCGGTCGTCGAGCGGGGCGAGGCGGCCGCCGTCGTCGTCGCCGTAAAAGGGCGTCGTGCCGTCGGGCGCGGTCAGGTGCATGAGGTGGTCGCAGAGCGCCGCCAGCCGCCCGTCAACCGCGCCGCCCAAGTCCTCGCCGGCCGCGCGCGCGAGCAGGCGGAAGTGCGCGTAGAAGTCGGCCGTGTAGCGCTGGTAATAACTGGTCTGCTCGAAGTAGACGCCGTCGGGCGCGACCTGCCGCGCGAGCTGTTCGACGAGGACGCGGCGGCCCTTCTCGCGCCAGCGCGCGGCGCGGCGCAGCTCCGGCAGGCACGTGCCGAGGTAGAAGAGGCCGAGCGCCTCGCCCGTCAGGTGCGTGTTCGGGCTGAAGTAGGTCGAGAGGTAAGTCTCAAGGTGGCGGCCGTGCAGGTAGAGGTACTTCAGGGCGCGCGCGTAGAGTTCGGGCGTGAGGTGCGGCGAGCGCTTGAAGAAGTGGAGCGCCCACAGCCACGAGATCGCGCGGAAGGCCACTTCGAGGCTGCTCATCCAGTTGACGCCGAGCTTGGGCGGGTGCGCCATCCACGACGCGAGGTGCGCGGCGAAGGCGCGCGCGTGCGCCTCGTCGCCCGTGCGCCAGTAGGCGCGGCCGAGCCCGTAGAAGTGCTGGTGGCGGTTCAGCTCCCAGATGATCTTCTTGTCGCCGGTCAGCCCGGCGTCCAGCTCGCCGATGCGGCTCCAGTGCTTCATCGGCGCGCGCTTGCCGGCGACCGGCTCAAGGTTCCAGTCCACGGGGTCGCCGAACGAGAGGCCGCGCAGGCCGAGGAGGTCGAAGCGGCCCGCGGCGGCGCGCGCGGCGCGTTCGAGCAGGGCGGAGGCGGCTGCGTCGGCGAAGCGGCGGCGAAGTTCTTCGCGCGTCGCTTCGGGGTCGTCGAAGGCGCAGAAGAACGGGCGCGGGGCGCGTCGGAAGTGTTCGAGCAGGCCGGCGGCGTCGGCCGCCCCCGGCCCGCGCGGCTCGGGGAGCACGAGGCGGGCCAGCGCGG
>DATMVI010000198.1:0-5249 GCA_035563275.1 Pyrinomonadaceae bacterium | reverse complement strand
CTGACGACTTATTTCGCCTTGCCGAGGACGACCAGCTCGGGCTTCATCGCCTCGATGGAAACCTGCCGCGCGACCTCCTCGGCGACGCGCGCGAAGGCCGCGGCCTGCGGCGAGTCGGGGCGGCTGACGACGACGGGGACGCCGCGGTCTCCGCCCTCGCGCACCTCCAGCCCGAGCGGCACCGCGCCGAGGAAGGGCACGCCGTACTCGTCGGCGAGCCTCTGCCCGCCGCCCTCGCCGAAGATGTTGTAGCGCGCGCCCGTGTCCGGCGCGACGAAGTAGCTCATGTTCTCGACGACGCCGAGGACGGGGACGTTGACCGCCTCGAACATCCTGAGCGCGCGCCGCACGTCGGCCAGCGCCACCTCCTGCGGCGTCGTCACCATCACCGCGCCCTGCACCGGCACGAGCTGCGCCAGCGAGAGCTGCACGTCGCCCGTGCCCGGCGGCATGTCCACGATCAGGTAGTCGAGCTCGCCCCACAGCACGTCCTGCAAGAACTGGCGGACGAGGCCGTGCAGGATCGGCCCGCGCACGATCATCGGCTCGTCGCCCGGCTTCAACACCGCCATCGACATCAGCTTGACGCCGTGCGCTTCGAGCGGCAGGAGCTTGTTGCCGGAGATTTCGGGGCGCTTGGCGGCGACGCCGAGCATCAGCGGCACGTTCGGCCCGTAAACGTCCGCGTCCATCAGGCCGACCCGCGCGCCGTCGCGCGCGAGGCTCACGGCGAGGTTGACGGCCACGGTCGATTTGCCGACGCCGCCCTTCCCCGAGCTGACGGCGACGATGTTGCGCACGCCGCCCATCGAAAGCTTCTCGCCGACGCCGCGCCCGGTCGGCACCTCGGCGTCCATCGTCACCTTCACCGACGTGACGCCCGGCAGCGCCGCGACGACCGCGCGCGACTGCTCCTGCAACTGCTCGCGCACCGGGCAGGCCGGCGTCGTCAGCACCACGCGGAAGCTTACGTCGCCGCCCTCGATCCGCAAATCCTTGATAAAGCCGAGCCGGACGATGTCCTTGTGCAGGTCAGGGTCTTTGACCTGCGACAGCGCCCCGTACACCTCGGCCTCGGTCACTTGTGCCATTCAACTCCTCGTCGGTCGTGAACCGTCAATCGTGCTCGATGCCGGGCGGGCGGCGAATCGAAACCGCCTTCGTCGATTCACGATTTACGGCTTTTCGGTTTCAGAACCCTGTACGCGCAGCGGGTGGCGCCGCCCGCGATGCGCGACTCGCGGAAGACCTCCGCGCCGAGCAGTTCGCGGTAGACGATTAACTCCTGATCGCAGAGCTGGCGGTACTCGCGCGCGAGGTCGGCCTGCGGGCAGTTCCACTCGGTGACGACGTAGGAGCCGTCCTCCAGCCGCTCGGCCTCGGCCTCGTAGCCCATCTCGCCCAGAAGCTCGGTGAGCTTACGCACGCGCCCGTCGAAGCCCAAGCCTTCGAGCCGCGGCCGCAGCGACGCGACCATCTCCGAGGCGCAGCCGCAGAAGACGGCGTTCAGGCCGCGCTCGCCCCAGACCTCGCCGACCTGTTTGAGCACGGCCCGCGCGAACAGGTCGTAGCGCTTCGGGAACAACTCCTCGGCCTTCGGCGTGAGGCGGAAGACGTGCGCGGGCCGCCCGCGGTCGCCGCGCTCCGGCGCGTGCTCGACGTAGCCGCCGCGCTCCAGCACGTCGAGGTGCTTACGCACACACTGCTTCGACACGCCGAGCGCCGCCGCCAACTCGTCCGCGCTCACGCGGCCCCGCGCGCGCAACTGCTGCACGATCTCGCCGCGCGAAGCCCCCAACCCGTTTTTAACGACTGCCACCACGACAAAATCATGCTACGGGCGCGCGGCTGCTTTTGTCAACCGGGCGGTTGACTTATTAACCCCGCGGCCGGTTTCGGCCTGTGAAAAGCGCCCGCGGCGCACGGATTAAACAACCCGGCGCCGAATTTAAATGGCGCGCGGGAGCTACTTCGGCTGCCTGATGATGCTCCGCCGCCGCGGCTTGCGCGGCATCCGCTTACCCAAAAGCTGCTGATGCCTCGTCTGCAACATCGACGTGAACGTCTGGTGCTTGAGCCCCAAAAGCTTCGCCGCCCTCACCACGCTCCCGCCCGACTCCTCCAAAGCCTGCTCGATCAACTTCGCCTCCAGCCCGTGCACCGCGCCGTAGAAGGAGAAGTCCTGATCGTGGATTTGGACTCCGGCGAGCCGCCGCATGACGACGCGGGCGCAGGCCCGCAGCCGCGCCACGTCCTCCGCGTCCTGCGTGCCTTCGAGCAGCAGGTCGGCGCGCATGTAAGTCTCATAAACTTCGTCCTGAGACAGCCGGCGGTCGGCCCCGTGCTCCTCGATGATGGCGAGCGCGGCGAGGCCCGCGTTGGTGAAAGCGCCCACCCCTTCGGCCATATCCACGGCGCGGCGCAGCGCTTCGACCGAGTCCTCGTAACTCCCGAGCCGCGCCCGCACCACGCCCTGCACCGCGAGCGCGTCGGCGAGTAAAGCCGACTCGCCGCCTTCCCCGAGCGCCTGCACGGCGCGCGAGATGACCCGGTCGGCCTCCCCGTATCTCCCCTCGGCGATAAGGACGCGCGCCCGCGTCTCGTCCACCTGCGCGAGGAGCGCGGCGTCGTTCAACCTCACGAGGGCGGCGCCCGCCCGGTCGAGGTGCTCGTGCGCGTCACCGTGCCGCCCGACCCTGTAGAGCAGCATGGCGAGGTTATTCAGGTTCGTGGCGCAGTACCTCTCGTGCTTCGCCTGCTCGTAGTGATAGATGGCCGCGGTGAACTCGATGATCGCCCTGTCAACGTATTCGGCGTTGCCTTCCCGGTCGGCGAGCCTCGCCAAGACCAAGCCCCTCTGCCCGTGCCACTTGCCTTTGAGCGCGTCGTTCGCCGATTCGAAAACCGGCTCCGCGTCTTTCAGGATGTTGAGCGCCTCGTGATACCTGTTCTCGCTCAGCTCCACCAGCGTGCGCCGGATGTGGATTTTCGCCTTTAACTCCACGTCGGCGTCCGTCAGGGCTTTAAGCGCCTCGCCCATGATGACGCGGGCCTCGTCGTACGCGCCGAGGCGCCAGTAGCACGCCCCCAACTCGCCCTGCGCCTCGGACGCCTCCCGGTGCCTCCCCTGCGACTGGAACTTACGGATGGCTTCGGTGAGCAGGTCTTTAGCCTGTTCCTGCGCGCCTTCCACGCCCTGCGCGCCGCCGAGCAGGGCCGTCAGCGCGCCGCACCGGAGCAGGACTTCGGCGGCCACCGCCGGCGGCCATTCCCGCACCTCGGGTTTCCCGCCGATGCCCGGCCACAACTCGCCCAGAGCCTCCCGCGCGGCCTCGTATTGCCCCGCGTAAATGAACTCGGCGGCGACTCGGCAGCGCAGCAAGACCCGCTCCTCCCCGGTTAGTGAAGACCCACCTAGTTCCTTCAGGTGTCCATCTGCTAAAGTCATGTGAGGACAGCCTTTCCCTGCGTATCACGATTTTCCGGCGTACGCACCAAGGCCCCCGGAATCGTCAGGTTCCGTCGGCAATTCTGCTCAATTCTCATAAAAGCGAAAGGTGGAAAGAAATGGGTAAAACTATCCGCGCCTTCGTGTTATTGCTCGCCTTTACTTGCCCGACCCAAGCAGGCTGGATACAGAACGACGTGAAGCAACCGCCGCCTGACGCTGTTCAACAGGCGACGCCGGGCGCGGACATGCCGAATGGCGGCTCGGCCAGTGTGATGGAGGCGGCGCTGAGCCTGCTCGAAAGCGTGCTCTCTCTCCTGTAATTTCGCAAGCCAACCCGGCCGGCGGAAGCTGGCTGCCTCCACGGCGGCGGGGTCGTGGTGTGTTTTGTGAACGCCGGGAGGTGGTGGGACGCCCACGCGTTGGAGATTAACGCCCCGCGCAGAAGAATGCAATAAATTTTGCTGACGGCGGCCGGGGTGGAGGCGGGGGTCAGGCCGGAGCGGTCGGGGCGCGGGCAGGCGGAGGTTAGCCGGGGGTGCGTGTGGTCTGTGACTCCGGAGTCCGGGCCGGGCGCTTTTGGGAAAGCCGGTGAGGGTTTAGAATCGGCGGCGACCGGGGAGGGCTTTGAGCGTGCCGGAGAACGTCGAACGCTTCTCGACGCGGGTCGAGAATTACGTGAAGTACAGGCCGGGTTATCCGGCGGCGGTGCTCGGCCTTTTGCGGGCCGAGTGCGGGCTGACGGCCGCGTCGGTCGTCGCCGACGTGGGTTCGGGGACGGGCATTCTGGCGGAGCTGTTTTTGCGGAACGGCAACCGCGTCTACGGCGTCGAGCCGAACCGCGAGATGCGCGAGGCGGGTGAGCGCCTGCTCACCGATTACGCGAACTTCGTCAGCGTCGAGGGGCGCGCCGAGGCGACGACGCTGCCGGACGCCTCCGTCGATTTCGTCACGGCCGGGCAGGCGATGCACTGGTTCGAGCCGGACGCCGCGCGCCGCGAGTTCGCGCGCGTCCTGCGCCCCGGCGGATGGATCGTCGTCGTCTGGAACGAGCGGCTCACCGAAGGCACGCCCTTCCTCGAAGAGTACGAGCGGCTGCTGCTGACCTACGGCACGGACTACCGCGAGGTGAGCCACAAGTACGCGGAGCAGTCTCTGATCGAGCCGTTCTTCGGCGCGGGCGGGGCGCGGCTCAAGACTTTCGAGAACCGTCAGGTCTTCGACTTCGATGGCCTCCGCGGCCGGCTCCTCTCCGCCTCCTACGTGCCCGAGCCGGGCCACCCGAACTTCCCCGCCATGATGCGCGAACTCGAAGCGCTCTTCCGCCGGCGCGGGCAGGCCGGCCAAGTCTTCGTCGAGTACGAGACGAAGGTTTACTACGGCCGGATATAAAAACGGGGAAAAGCGACTTATCTTTCACCCGTCATCCGACGCCCGACACCCGGCAACCCTTCTTTGCCCTTGCCTTTTGCCTCCCGCCTTCTTAGCATACCGGAGGTCTTCCCCGAACAGGCTGCGCCGCGGGCGAAATGTTTGACGAGGGCGTCTCCTGCCCCGGCGCGAGATTCACCACGCGAACCCAATGCAGACCACACTCGAAGCTCACGGGCCGCGCCGCGCGTCCGCCCCTTTAGTGCTGCTCGCGCTCGCGGCCTCGCTGCTTGCCGCGCACGCGTCGCACGCGGCGCAGGGCGCCTCGCCGCGGCCGAAGCCGCCGGCCCCCGCGCGCCAGCGGGAGTCGCGCGCGGCGACGCCCGCGCAGGGGCGCGGCCCGGCCGTCGCCCTCGCGGCCGACAAGCTG
>DATMVI010000197.1:0-12365 GCA_035563275.1 Pyrinomonadaceae bacterium | reverse complement strand
CGCGCAGTACAACCTCGGCTTCGCGCTCGCCTCGACGGGCGACCACGCCGGGGCCGTCGGCCCGCTCCAGCGCGCCGCGCAACTCGACCCGCAGGACGCCGAGGCTTACGAGCAACTGGCCTCCTCGTTCACGAAACTCGGCCGCCACGCCGAGGCCGCCGCCGCCTTCGAGCAGGTTGATCGCCTCAAGCCGCCCGACCCCGACACGCTCTACGCCCTCGGCGTGGCCCGCGAGGCTTCGGGCGACGCCGACCGCGCCATCGAGGCCTTCCGCCGCGCCGTCTCGCTCAGGCCCGACCACGCCGAGGCGCTCTTCGACCTCGGCGACGCGCTCTACGCGAAGGGCAGGTATCCGGAGGCCGCCGACGCCTACCGGCAGGTGGCGCGCCTCACGCCCCTGAACGCCGAGGCGCACGAGAACCACGGCGACGCGGCGCGCGCCGCCGGCCGCTTCCCGGAGGCGTCGGCCGCCTACCGCGAGGCCGCGCGCCTGCGGCCCGCCGACGCCGACGTGCGCCACCACCTCGGCTACTCGCTCGGCCGCGAGCGCAAGTGGCAGGAGGCCGCGGCCGCCCTGCGCGAGTCTCTGCGCCTGCGGCCCGACTCCAACGAGGCGGCCGTCAACCTCGCGTGGGTGCTCAACAACTCGGGCCAGTTTCAGGAGTCCATCGACACGCTCACGCGCGTCATCGCGCGCCAGCCCGACCTTCCCGACGCCCACTTCAACCTCGGCGTCGCCTACGGCCGCCTCGCGCAGGCCGGCGGGCGCAAGGATGCGGAGAAGAAGACGCTGCTCGGGCAGGCCGTCGGCTCGTTCACGCAGGCCGTCCGCCTGCGCCCCGACTGGGCCGAGGCGCACAACAACCTCGGCTTCGCGCTCGGCAGCACGGGCCGCTTCAAGGAGGCCATCGCCGCCCACGTCGAGGCCGTGCGCCTCAAGCCCGACTACGCCGGCGCGCTCTTCAACCTCGCCTACGCCTACCGCCGCAGCGGCGACAAGAAGCAGGCCATGCAGGTCTACCAGCAGCTCACCGCCCTCAACCCCGGCCTCGCGCAGAAGCTCTACCCGCTCATCAAATAAAAGTCCCGGGTCACAAGCCTGAAGCCCCGAGTCGAAGACGGCCGTCTTCGACTCGGGGCTTCAGGCTTGTGACCCGGGACTCTTTAGTAGCTCTCGTTCGGGACGTTCATCTTCTGGAGGACGAAGACGACGCGCATGGTCTGGGGCCGGCGGTCGAAGGAGGCCGGGACGAAGGCCGGGTTTTTGCGGAAGGCGTCCTGAAGGTCGTCGAGCATGCGCGGGTTGCGCGGCGGCTCGACGACGGCGGCGAGCGAGGCGCGGCCGTTGCCGTACACGTCGGCCACCACGATCATGTCGTCGTCGTCGGGGTTGCCGCTCGCGGGCGTGGTCAGGGCGAGGCGCGCGAGGGCGCCGCGCGGGTTCAGCGTCGGCGACTCGACCGAGAAGGGCGCGCGGGCCGCGGCCGCCGTCAGCTCGGGCGAGAGCGGGCGCGTCACGTCGAAGCCGCCGCTGCCGTCCACCCACGTCACGTTGGAGGGCAGGCCCGCTTCGAGCCGCTCGGCCTCGGCGAGGTTCCGCAGCAGCCGCATCGGCTGCCGGATGGCGGCGAAGACGGCCACGAAGAGCAGCATCGAGTAGAACGCGCCGACGGCGTAAGGCATCACGCGCGGCTCGACCCAGCGCAGCACGCGGACGGGCAGCGGGAGCTGCGGCCGCGCGCGGCGGGCGGCGCGCTCGATGATGAGGGCGTTGGTGATCGAGGCGGCGAGATCGGGCGGCGGCGCGGGCCGCGAGACGAGCGAGAGGCTGCGCATCAGCGAGCGCGTCGCCTCCAGTTCGGCGCGGCACGGGGGGCAGACCGCGAGGTGCTCGCCGAGGGCGCCGCCGGCCTCGCGCGACAGGGCGTCGTCGAGGTACGGCGAGAAAGCCTTCTTCGATTCCTCACAAGTCATCATAAGTCTAGGGGGCCGGGTGCCGCGTGTCAGGCGCCGGCTTGGGATTTCGCCGACACCCGGCACCTGCCTTTCGGCCCGGATGGCTGGCCGACCCCGGCTGCTCCCTTATTCAGGGAAGCAGTTCGGCGGGCCTTGTGGGGAGCCGCGCGTGCCGCCGGTTTCGGCCGCGGGCGGTGTCTAAAAGACGGTTGTTGCTGGCCGCTTTTGTCAAACCCGCCCGCGCCCGATGCCGCTCGGCGCTCGCGCGCCTCTCCCGCCAGACCGCTGCTGCCGCTTCCTGACCCACCTGGCACCGGGGTTTGGTGAAGCCGGGGCGGGGCAGCCATCCGAGCTGAATCAAGTTCTCAGTCGTCAGTCGCCGGCGATCAGTGACGGGCCGAGGGGCAGCCCCCGCTTGCACTGAAGACTGATGACTGGTCGCTGACGACTGCTTTTACAAAGAGCTTTCGAGCCTGCGCCGGAGTTCGGCCCGCCCCCTCGACAGCCTCGACTTGACGGTGCCGACGTTGATCTCCAGCGCGGCCGCCACGTCCTCGTAGGCGAGGCCCTCGATGTCGCGCAGGAGGATGACCTCGCGGTAGGGCCGCGCCAGCGAGCGCAGGGCCGTGAGCAGGGCGCGTTCGCGCTCGCGGTCGAGCGCCTGCTGCTCGGGGTCGTCGCCGGCTTCGGCCGCGAGGCTCGCCGAGAGCGGGGCGTCGTTGTCGCCGCCCGCCGGCGCGTCGAGCGAGACGGTGCGGTCGCGCCGCCGCCGCTTCCACCAGCGCCAGCGGTTGCGGGCCTGATTGACGGCGATGCGGTAGAGCCACGTCCGCAGGTCGGCCTCGCCGCGGAAGCCGCCGATGTTGCGGAACGCCTGAAGGAAGACCTCCTGCGTCAGGTCGCGCGCCTCCTCGGCGTCTTCGGTCAGGCGGTAGAGCAGGGCGTAGATGTCGCCCGAGCGCTCGACGACGAGGTGGTTGAAGGCGGCCGCGTCGCCGGCCTTAAGCCTTTCAAGGAACTGACCCTCGGCCGAAGCGCCCGACCGCGCCTCCGCCGAGGCTGCCGCGTCGGCAGCCCTCTCCAGTTCCGCTTGAGTGCGGAGGGCGTATGGCTCTCCGAAGCTCACAGGCGTCCTCCGTCGAACCGGGAGGGTCTGTCGAAGGGCCACTGCCCCTTCAACTGAGACCTTCGACACCGGCCCGGCCCGCTTTGTTCCCGAAAAAATTTCATCCCACCCGTTGGATGCCGGCGAGGTTTAAAGAATTCGCCGCCGTTAATACCACAAAAGTCGCCGGTAGTCAGTAGCCGGTAGCGGGCAGGCCCTTTGGAGGGCGCCGGTGCCGGCGCGGAGGGCGCGGCGGCGAGGGTTTTTCTACCGGCTACCGGCTACCGCTACCGGCGACTCCCCCGGCTTGACAACGCTTCGCGCGCGTCGCTAGAGTGAGGTCTTTGCCTCAATCCCCAGATTTCAGAACGCACCTCGCAGTGCGGTCTTGCGCAAGGAAAAGACGTGGCCCTAACGACCAAGAAACGCCGCCAGCAGCTCAAGCACGACAAGTTCCGCGACACGACCATGCACGCCTTCGAGCGCCTCTCGCACCGCTACGAGGGGCGCGGGCGCACGATCCTCTACGCGCTGGCGGGTCTGGCCGCCCTCGCCATCCTGCTCTTCGCCTTCGGCTGGTGGCGCGAGCAGCGGGCCGACAAGGCGCGCCTCGCCCTCGGCCGGGCCATCGAGATTCACGAGGCCGAGGTGACGGCCACGCCGCAGCCCGGCGCGTCGCCGACCTTCCCGACCGAGCGCGAGCGCGCCCAGAAGGCGGTCGAGGAGTTCCGCAAGGTTCAGCAGGAGCACGGCTCGCCCTACAGCGAGTTGGCGCGCTACTTCGCCGCCGCCAACCTGCTCACGGTCGAGCGCGCGCAGGGACTCGCCGAGCTGGAGCAGCTCGTCAGGAGCGGCGACGCCGACGTTGCCGCGCGCTCCAAGTTCGCGCTCGCGCAGGCGCGCGAGGCCGACAACCAGCTCGACGCCGCGGCCGCGCTCTATCAGGAGCTGCTCAACGACCAGAAGAAGAACGTCTCGGACAACACCTTGAAGCTGCGCCTCGCCACCGTGCAGGCCAAGCAGGGGAAGCGTGACGAGGCCGTCAACCTCCTCTTCCAGATGGTCGAGGCGGCGCGCAAGCAGCAGAAGCCGGACGGCACGCCGCAGGCCGAGTCGCAGCTCATCCGCGCCGCGGCCGACAAGCTTCAGGAGCTAAGCCCCGAGCGCTACGCGCAGCTCCCGCCCGACCCCGCGGCCGCCGGCGCGCCCGGCTTCCCCCGCCCGTAAAAGGCAACGGAAGCCCGGCCGTGAGGGGGCGTCTCAAGTCGGCCCCGGCAGGGGGCCGGCGAGACTTGAGAAGCCCCCTCGCGGCCGGGCTTCAACTCTCAGCCCCAGACTTTATTTCCCTCGTGGAGAACCTGACGCACACGCTCGTCGGACTGGCCGCCGCGAAGGCGGGGCTTGAGCGCACGTCGCCTTACGCGACCGCCACCTGCCTCGTCGCCGCCAACCTCCCCGACGCCGACATCGTCACCCTCGTCGCGGGCCCCTCCGTCTACCTCGAACAGCACCGCGGCGTCTCGCACTCCATCGCCGGCACGCTCGCCCTCGGGCTGCTGCTGCCGGCCGTCGTCTACGCCGTCGCGCGTCTGGCCGCGCGCCTCCGGGGCCGCCCGCCGCGGGCGCGCTTCAAGGGGCTGCTCATCAGCTCTCTGCTCGTCACGGCGACGCACCCGCTGCTCGACTGGACGAACAGCTACGGCGTGCGCCCGTGGCTGCCGTGGAGCGGCGAGTGGGTCTACGGCGATCTCGTCTTCATCGTCGATCCGTGGCTCTGGCTGCTGCTCGGGGGGGCGTGTTTCCTCGCCGCGTCGGAGACGCCCCGGCGCGCGGCGTTGTGGGCCGCGCTCGGTCTTCTGCTGACGGCCGCGCTCGTCTTCCTGCCGCGCCGGATGAACGCCGGCATCCCGACGGCCGCCTACGTCGTCTGGTTCGCGGGCCTCGGCCTCTTCGTGGCGGCGCGACTCTTCGACCTGCCGGCGCGCTGGGGGAGGGCGATCCCGTCGGCGGCGCTGGCGCTCGTCGTCGCCTACTGGGGCGGGCTGGCGCTCGTCCACCGGCGGGCGCTGGAGTGGGGGCGCTTCGCCGCCGCAGACCTCGCGGCGGGCAGGGGCGAGCGCGTCGAGACCATAGCGGCGATGCCCTTGCTGGCCGACCCGCTGGCGTGGCGCTACGCTTTCGAGACCGACCGCGCGACGTGGCGCTTCGATTCGAGGGTCACGGGCGCGACGCTCGACGGGGTCGAAGAGTCCGACGTGCGGAACCTCGTCCGCGTCGAGAAGCCTTCGGGCGCGGACGGCGCGCTCGTCGAGCAGGCGGCGGGGGACGAGCGCGCGCGCGTGCTCCTCGACTTCGCGCGCTTCCCCGTGGCCCGCCTGCGTCGCGGCTGCGTCGGCGAGGTCATCGTGCAGTTCTCCGACCTGCGCTTCACCGAGCCGGGCCGCAACTCCCGCGGCGGCAGCTTCTCGCTCGAAGTCCCGGTCAGGCGATAAACAGTTTCGGGTTTCGAGTTAAGAGGCAGAGCGGCGGCGGGCGGGCCGGGCGACGTTAATGTCAACGCGCCCGCGGTTCTGTTCGGCGCTTGCCTTCAACTCGAAACTCTCGGCTCGATTCCGATTTTTGAACGCGGGTCTGTTATTCCGGACGCGGGTTCTGTTAATCTGCTTGGCGCTCTCCGGTTCTTTCCCGAAAGGAAATTCAGGACATGAGAAAACTGACCGCGCCCGCGCTGCTGCGGGCGACCCTCGCCATCGTGGCGCTCGCGGCGGCCGCCTCGGCGCAAGTCCCCGGCGACGCCCGCGGCGCGCTGGCGAACTTCCCCGACTCGCAGGCCGTCCTCCACGTTGACGCGCGCCGCATCATGAGCGATGCGCTGCCGGGCCTGCTGCCGAAGGCCGAGTACGACAAGCTCATCGCCGAGTCGCGCAAGGTCGGCTTCGACGTGCGCGAAGTTCACTCGCTCACCGCCGGCATACGCTTCGCCGAAGGCGCGCAGCCGGGGGCCTTCCCCGAGGTGCTCCTCGTGATGCGCGGCGACTTCAGCGCCGACGCCCTGCTCGCGCTCGCGCGCCTCGCCGTCGGCACGCAGAACATACCCGTGAGCGAGGAGACCTACGCCGGCAGGACGATTCAGGTCTTCGACATCTCGGCCGTCGGCAGGGGCGGCGCGTCCGCGGCCCCGCCCGCGGATGGTGCGGCCCCGACCGCGGAGGCCGCGAAGCCGCGCCCGCTGCCGTTCAAAGAGGTCGCGGCCGCCGCGCTCGACGCGCACACGCTCGCCGTCGGCGTGCCCGGCTACGTGCGCGCGGCCGTGGACGCGGCCAACGGGCAGGGCCGCCTCAGGGCTTCGCTCGTAGACCTCGCGGCGCGCGACCCGCAGGCGCTCTGGAGCCTGACGGCCGAACTGCCCGAGAACATGTCCGAGCACATCCAGCGGCTCGGGCTGCCGCGCAACGAGGAGCTGAACCGCGTCGTCGGCTGGCTCCGGCAGGTCAGTTTCTCGAACGGGCTCGACGCGCTCAACCTCACGATGCGCGCGGCCGTGCTGGCCGACAGCCCCGACCACGCCAACGCGCTCAGCGGCCTCGTCCGGATGGGGCTGACGGCGGCCGAGAGCGCGGCCCAGCGCGACATCGAGCGCAAGCGCGCCAAGCCCGCCGAGTCGCGGCAGTCGCGCATGGCGCTTCAGGCCATCCGCACCTTCGTCAACCGCACCGAGGGCAACACGGTGGTGCTCGGCGTCTCGATCCCGCGCGCCGCCCTCGCCGAGTTCATCAAACAGGAGTTCGCCCGCAAGCCGGCCCCGCGCGCCCGCGGCCGCAGGCCCGCGCGGCGGAGAAGATGAGTAACGGCCGCGAAGCGTGAAGGGAAGTTGTCGGTCGTCAGTTAGAGACGAAGAACTGACGACCGTCTTTTCGATTCACGGCTGTCAGAGGTTTGCTTTGGCGATTTCCCCCGAACAGAGGCGGGCGCGGCGGATCGTGGGGCTGTTGCGGAAGGAGTACCCGGACGCGCGTTGCAGCCTGAATTACGACAGCCCGCTCGAACTCCTCGTCGCCACCATCCTCTCGGCGCAATGCACGGACGAGCGCGTCAATCAGGTGACGCCCGCGCTCTTCCGCAAGTACCGCACCTGCGCTGACTACGCGGCCGCGCCGGCCGAGGAGCTTGAGCAGGACATCCGCCCGACCGGCTTCTTCCGCAACAAGGCGAGGGCGATTCAGGGCGCGTGCCGGCAGTTGGTCGAGAGCCACGGCGGGCAGGTTCCCGCCTCGATGGAGGAACTGTTGAAGCTGCCGGGCGTGGCCCGCAAGACGGCCAACGTCGTGCTCGGCAACGCCTACCGCCTCGCGACCGGCGTCGTCGTCGACACGCACGTCACGCGCCTCTCCGAGCGCCTCGGCCTCTCCGCGCAGAAGGCGGCCGAGAAGATCGAGCGCGACCTGATGAGCCTCATCCCCGAGGCCGACTGGATAGACTTCTCGCACCTGCTCATCTACCACGGCCGCAAGGTCTGCAAGGCCCGCACCCCGCTCTGCGCCGAGTGCGTCCTCGAACCCCTCTGCCCGTCGTCGCTCCTCAAGCAAAATTAGCCGCGGAGGCGCGGGGGAGAAGAAACAGTAAAACCCTCGCCGGAGAGTCGAGCGACGAACGTCAGGCTCGATTCTCCGGCGAGGGTTTTGATTCGTCTTTCCTCCGTGGCTATTCCTGCTTCTCGAACCACTCCTGCGTCATGTCGCACCAGAGGGCGAGGCCGCGCCAGTCGCGGAAGCCGGCGTAGAAGCGCGCGATCTTTTGGTCGTCGCAGGCGCGGCCGCGGTTGCGCTTGCGCGTGAACTGGGCGCGCACCCACGAGTCGAGCGCGAGCACGTCGTAGCGGCCGACGAGCTTCAGAAGGTTCTCGGCCGCGTAATCGCCGACGCCCTTCACCTTCTTCATCTCGCGCTTGAGCCGGTCGGTCGGCAGCTCGCTCCCGAGCCAGCTCTCCGGGTCGAGTTCGCCCGCCGCGACCCGCCCGGCCAGCTCCTTCAGATACTCGGAACGGTAACCGGCGCGCACCACGTCGCGGTAGAACTCCGGCGGCTCGGCGGCCATCGCCTCGGGCGTGGGGAAGGCGCGGCGCCCGCCCCGCTCCTCGCGGCCGAGGTTTTCGACGAGGCCCGCCACCATCTTCTTCGTCAAAGCCCACGTGCAGTTGGTCGTGCAGATCGACTTGACGAGGTCTTCGAAGACGGTCGGCGAGCGCAGCAGTCGGCCCGCCCCGTCGCGCGCGATCCACGCGAACTCGGGCTTGGCGGAGACGGCCGCGTAGAAGAGGGTCAGGTCGTCGTCGAGGCGGAACATGTGGCGCACGTCGCGGCCGACGCGCGCGGCCTCCGCCTTGTTGAGGCGGCGCGAGGCGCGCACTTCGAGCGAGCCTTCGCCGCCCGTCACGGTGACGGCGACGGGCGCGCCCGCGCCCACGTCGAGGACGCGCACGAGCGCCCCGGCGTCGACGCACTCGAAGGGCAGGAGGTCAGACCAGCCGTGGCCGCCGACGGTGCGCCTGAGGTCGAAGCCCCCCGGCGTGGGGATGGAGATGTTCATGGCTCGATGATTCCCGACGAAGAAAATTTTGAGTTGGCTGTCAGCCGTCAGTTAAAGACAGAGCACCGACGGCTGACGACCACCGACCGCGAATCAAAAATCAGAACTTGAAACCCCCCTCTGTGGTCGATTCCACCGCGATGCGTTATCATCTGGCGCGTCGCTCTGACCAGCAAACCGCCGGAGAATCCGCCTTGACAGAGAAGCGCCAGCTCACCGTCCTGTGCCTCGCCAGCTACGAAAAGGGGCAGGAGTTTATACGCGAATGCAAGCGGCTGGGTTGCCGCGTCCTGCTCCTCACGCTCGAAAAGCTGCGCGACGCCGACTGGCCCCGCGAGGCCGTGGACGAGAGCTTCTACATGCCCGAGGAGTTCCCGCTCGAAGCGCTGGTGCGCAGCGTCAGCTTCGTCGCCCGCGACCGCCGCGTCGACCGCATCGTGCCGCTCGACGACTTCGACGTGGAGACGGCCGCGGCCCTGCGCGAGCACCTGCGCCTGCCCGGCATGGGCGACACCACGGCCCGCTACTTTCGCGACAAGCTGGCGATGCGCGTCAAGGCGCGCGACCACGGCATCCTCGTCCCCGAGTTCGCGCACGTCCTCAACCGCGAGGACATCCGCGACTACGTCAACCGCGTCCCGCCGCCGTGGGTCTTGAAGCCGCGCTCGGAAGCCTCGGCCGTCGGCATCCGGAAGGTTTCGAGCGCCGACGAGCTGTGGCCGCTTCTGGAGGAGCTGGGCGACCGGCAGTCGTTCCACCTGCTCGAACGCTTCGTCGCGGGCGACATCTTCCACGTCGACTCAATCGTCTCGGAGCGCGAGGTGGTCTTCGCCGCGTCGAGCAAGTACGGCGTGCCGCCGATGGAGGTGGCCCACGGCGGCGGCGTGTTCATGACGCGCGTCATCGCGCGCGACTCGCCGGACGCGCAGGCGCTCGAAGCCCTCAACCGCGACCTGCTGCGGACGCTCGGGCTGGCCCGCGGCGTCACGCACACCGAGTTCATCAAGGGCGCCGACGGCCGCTTCTACTTCCTTGAGACGGCCGCGCGCGTCGGCGGCGCGAACATCGCCGAGGTGGTCGAGGCCGCCACCGGCGTCAACCTCTGGCGCGAGTGGGCGCGCATCGAGGTGGCGGGCGAGCACGGCGGCTACGAAGTGCCCGAGGCGCGCGACGACTACGCCGGCATCGTCATCTCGCTCGCTCGTCAGGAGCGGCCCGACACCTCGGCCTACGACGACCCCGAGATCGTCTTCCGCCTCGACAAGCGCCACCACGTCGGCCTCCTCGTCGCCTCGCGCGACCCGCGCCGCGTCGAAGAACTTCTCCACACCTACGTCCGCCGCTTCCTCCAAGACTTCAGCGCCACCCTCCCCGCGCCCGACAAGCCGACGAGCTGAACGGCAGTAGACAGTAGTCAGCGGCCGGCAGAAATACTTTCTCCGCCGCGAGGCTTTGGTGTTAGCATCAACGCGCCCGGCGCGGGAGCGCTGCTGTCTACCGACTGCTGTCTACTTCATCTTATGCCCCGTGATTTAATCCGAGAGTATCTGCTTTATCTGAAGGTCGAGAAGGGCTTGGCCGGGAATTCGGTCGAGGCCTACGGGCGCGATCTGGCGCGGCTGCGGGCGTGGGCCGAGGCGCGGGGGCGGGCCGCCGAGTCGCTGGAGAAGGCGGACATCTCGCAGCTCATCATGTCGCTCGCGCGCGAGGGGCTGGCGCCGCGTTCGACGGCGCGGGTGCTGACGGCGGCGCGCGGCTTCTACCGCTTCCTCCTGCTCGACGGACACGTTAAGGCCGACCCGACCGCCGAGGCCGCCGCCCCGCAGGCCGGGCAGAAGCTCCCGCGCTTCCTCACGCAGGAAGAGGTCGAACGCCTCCTCGCCGCGCCCGACGTTTCAACCCCCGAAGGCGCGCGCGACCGCGCGATGATCGAGCTGCTTTACGCGACCGGGCTGAGGGTCTCCGAGTTGGTCTCGCTCACGGTCGGCAGCGTTGACCTCGAACGCGGCATCCTCCAGTGCACGGGGAAGGGGAGCAAGCAGCGGCGCGTGCCCGTCGGCCGCACGGCCCTCGCGTGGCTGCGAAGGCACGAGTCGGCGCGGCGCGTCCTGCTCGGCGGGGCCGAGTCGGCGCGACTCTTCGTCGGCCCGCGCGGCGCTCCGCTCTCGCGGCAAACTTTCTGGGCGACGCTCCGCCGTCACGCCGAGCGCGCCGGCCTGCGCGGTGTCTCGCCCCACGTCCTGCGCCACAGCTTCGCCACGCACCTGCTCGAACACGGGGCCGACACGCGCTCCGTCCAAGCCATGCTCGGCCACAGCGACCTCCAGACCACCCAAATCTACACGCACGTCACCGGCGAACGCCTCCGCGCCGTCTACGAGAAACACCACCCGAGGGCGAAAGACTAAAGGCTGGTGGCGGGTGGCGGGTGACGGGCGACGGGGAGAAGCGGTCTGTCATTCCCCGTCGCCCGTCGCCCATTACCCGCCTTTACGCGTATTGCCCCGCCGCGAAGCCCGAGGCCCACGCCCACTGGAAGTTGAAGCCGCCGAGGTGGCCGGTCACGTCCACGACCTCGCCGATGAAGTAGAGGCCGGGGACGCGCCGCGCCTCCATCGTCTTCGACGACAGCTCGTCGGTCGAGACGCCGCCCCGCGTTACCTCGGCCTTCGGGAAACCTTCGGTGCCGGCCGGCAGCAGACGCCAGTCGTGGAGCCGCTCGGCGACGGCCCGCAGCTCGGCCGGCGAAAAGTTTCTGAGCGGCCGCGAGGGCGCGTACAGCTCGCACCAGATTTGCGCGAAGCGCTTCGGCAGGTGCGCGGCGAGCAGCGTCGAGAGTTCGAGGTGGGCGTCGCGCTTCCCGGCGAGGAGGTCTGAGGCGTTCAGCCCCGGCAGCAGGTCGAGCGCGAGCGCGCGGCCACGCTCCCAGTAGGACGAGATTTGGAGGACGGCCGGGCCGCTCAGGCCGCGGTGCGTGAGCAGGACGTTTTCGGCGAACTCCGCGCCGCAGCAGCGGACGACGGCCGGGACGGAGACGCCGCTCAGAGGCTTGAAGAAGGCGAGGTCTGCGGGCGCGAGCGTGAGCGGGACGAGCGCGGGCGCGGGCGGCACGACGGCGAGCCCGAACTGCCGCGCCACGCGGTAGCCGAAGTCGGTCGCCCCGAGCTTCGGGATCGACAGCCCGCCCGTCGCGACGACGAGCGACGCGGCGCGCAGCTCGCCGCGGCTCGTCTGAAGGACGAACTCGTCACCCTTCTCGACCGAGCCGACGCGGCAGTCGGTGAGGACGCGGACGCCGGCCCCGGCGCACTCCCCGAGGAGCATTTCAATGATCTGGCGCGAGCCGCCGTCGCAGAAGAGCTGGCCGAGTTTCTTCTCGTGGTAGGCGATGCGGTGGCGCTCGACGAGGGCCACGAAGTCGGCCGGCGTGTAGCGCGCGAGCGCCGACTTGGCGAAGTGCGGGTTGGCGGAGATGAAGTTTTTCGGCGACGTGTAGACGTTCGTGAAGTTGCAGCGGCCGCCGCCCGAGATTTCGATCTTGCGGCCGACGCGCCCGTTGTGCTCGACGAGCAGGACGGCGCGCCCGCGCCGGCCCGCCTCGGCGGCGCACATCAGCCCCGCCGCGCCGCCGCCGATGATGATTACGTCGTGGCGCATGAATGAATCGGCCGGGTCGGCCGCGCTGAAATGGGCCTCCCGCGCGCCCGGCGGCGGGGCG
>DATMVI010000196.1:0-29021 GCA_035563275.1 Pyrinomonadaceae bacterium | reverse complement strand
TCTCTGATGCAGTTCGACGTGTGGCGCAACGAGTGGCGGCGGCTCAGGCTCGGCGGGCGCGCGCCGGACTGCCCCGCGTGCGCGCTCGGCCGCTTCGAGTCTTTGGAGGCCGAGGCCGGCGACCTCGCCACCGCGCTCTGCGGCCGCGACGCCGTGCAGGTCACGCCCCGCGCCGCGGCGCGCCTCGACCTCGCCGCGCTGGCCGAACGCCTGCGCGCGGCCGGCGAGGTGAAGGCCAACCCTTACCTCGTCCGCCTCCGGGCGGGCGACTACGAGCTGACCGTCTTCGCCGACGCGCGCGCCATCATCCGCGGCACGGAGGACGTTAACCTCGCGCGCACGCTCTACGCCCGCTACGTCGGGACGTGACGAAATGAAGAAGTGGCGAAGGCGGAGTGATGAATGAGAGACAAGTCGCCAGTCGCCAGCCGCCGGTCATCGGCAAAGACCTTGCTTCCGCTGATAGCTGACGACCGAAAGCCGGCAACTAATTCATCATTCATCACCCCGCCTTCGTCACTTCTTTTACGCGGTTTCCTGCGTCCGGCTTTCGGGTTATGATTCTTGTCGGGAAGGCGTGGACAACGCCGCGCGGCCCCGCTCGTCGGGAGCGCCGCATCTTTCACCGTCGGAAATCTTGAAGGCGTCTTGTTGGATTTAATGACTAATAAACACTCTTCGCCCCGCGTCATCCGTCTTCTCCTCATCATCATCTCGCTGACACTCGCGGCCGCGACGGCGCTGGCCGGCGGCCCCGTCGTGTGGGAGACGAACTCGCGCGCCGAGCTTTTGAACGGCGACGCGCGCGGGGTGTCCGTCACGGACACCGGCGCGCTCATGCTCGCGCCTCGTCTCGCGCAGGTCTTCGACACCGAGCAGGCCTACGTCTGGTCTACGGCCGTGGACGCGGCCGGTAACGTCTACCTCGGCACGGGCCACGACGGGCGCATCTTCCGCGTCGGCGCGGACGGGCAGGGGCGGCTGCTCTACGACGCGGCCGAGCTGGACGTGACGGCGCTCGCCGTCGGCGGCGACGGCTCGCTCTACGCCGGCACGTCGCCGGACGGCAAGGTCTACCGCGTCGGCGCGGACGGGCGCGCCGAGGTCTTCTTCGACCCGCCCGACAGGTACATCTGGTCGCTCGCCGCCTTGCGCGACGGCGCGCTCGCCGTCGCCACGGGCGACACCGGCCGCCTCTATCGCGTGCGCGCCGCGGGCGCGAAGGCCGAGGAGTCCGTGCTCGTCGACCTCAACGAGACGCACGTCATCTCGCTCGCCGTCTCGCCCGCGGGCGACCTCGTCGCCGGCACAGACCCCGGCGGCCTCGTCCTGCGCGTCACGCCGGACGGCAAGGCGTTCGCGCTCTTCGACTCGCCGCTGCGCGAGGTTCACTCTCTGGCGATTGCGGCCGACGGCTCGATCTACGCGCTGGCCTTGAGCGACTCGGCGTCGGGGCCGCGTGCGCCCTCGGCGGCCGCCACCACTTCGTCGCAGACCGTCGGCGCGGGCGGCGGGTCGGTGACGGGCACGGTGACGACCATCGACGAGAGCGGCGCGCAGGTGGCGCAGTTCGCGGGGCAGGCGCAGCAGCCGCAGGCGCGCAGCCGCAACGAGCTACAGAACTCGCGCAGCGCCGTCTTCCGCCTCGCGCCCGACGGAGGCGCGGACGTGCTGTGGAGTTCGACGACGGTGACGGCCTTCTCCGTCGTCGCCGCGCCGCAGGGGGGCAGCGTCCTCGTCGGCACGAGCGACAAGGGGCGCATCTACTCCGTGACCGACGATGGGCGCGACACGCTGCTCGCGCAGTCGAGCGAGGATCAGGTCTCCTCGCTCGTCGCGCGCGGCCGCGACGTGTACGTCGCCTCGTCGAATCAGGGCAAGCTCTTCCGCCTCGCGGGCGAGCCGGTGGCCGAGGGCACGTACGAGTCGGCGGTGCGCGACGCGCGCTTCGTCGCGCGCTGGGGGCGCATCTGGTGGCGCGGGCGCGGCACGGTCGAGTTGCAGACCCGCTCGGGCAACACCGAGCGGCCCGACGTGACGTGGAGCGAGTGGAGCGCGCCCTACCGCGACCCGGCGGGGGCGGCCGTCGCCAGCCCGCGCGCGCGCTTCATCCAGTGGCGCGCGGTGCTGCGCGCGGGCGGCACGAACGAGGCCGGCGGCGCGCGCGTCGAGGACGTGAGCATCGCCTACCTGCCGCGCAACGTCGCGCCCGAGGTGCTCTCCATCCAGACTTTGCCGGTCGGCATCGCGCTGCTGCCGGCCGTGCAGGCCCCGCTCGACCCGAGCGCCGAGGCGGCCGGACTCGACCCCGCGCTCATCGGCGTGCCGGCGCAGATTCCGCCGCGCCGCCTCTTCCAGCGCGGAGCTGTCTCGCTCCAGTGGCAGGCCGAAGACCGCAACGGCGACCAGCTCGAATACTCCGTCTTCTACCGCGCCGCGGGCGACAGCACCTTCCACCTGCTCAAGGACAACCTGCGCGACAACTTCGTCTCGGTGGACGGGGCCACGCTCGGCGACGGCCGCTACGTCTTCAGGGTCGTCGCCACCGACGCGCCCGAGAACGCGCTCGGCCACGCGCTCACGGGCGAGCGCACGAGCGAGCCGGTGGACGTGGACAGCTCGCCGCCCGTCGTGCGCGTCGGCGGCGAGCCGCAGGCCGGGGCCGACGGCCGCGTCCGCGTGCGCTTCGCGGTCGAGGACGCGAGCGGGATGGTCAGGCGCGCCGACGTGAGCCTCAACAGCGGCGAGTGGCGCGCGACCTTCCCCGAGGACGGCATCGCCGACAGCCCGCGCGAGACTTATCTGGTCGAGCTGCCGCTGCCGGGCGCGGGCGAGCACATCATCTCGCTGCGCGCCTTCGACGCCGGCGGCAACGTCGGCAGCGCCCGCATCGTCGTGAGGCGTTGAAAACGGGCGCGTCAGCTTTGGTACGGTTCCTTACACGATAAGGTGCGAAAGCGCCGGAAACGGTGCGAGGGCGCGGGCCTGCGGGCGCGAAATGCTTGTGAAGTCGGTAAATGGCGTTCTGGCACCGGGTTTGCCAGACTGTGAGGCGAGACTCGCGCGTCTCTCCTCCCCCTCCCATGCGCGGTCCGAGAAGGACACGGGAGGCAGGATGTAACGATGAAGTTTTTGAAGCACATGATGACCGCGGTCGCCCTGCTGGGTCTGCTTTCGGTCGGCGCTCTGGCCGACGACCAGAAGCACAACCAGCAGAAGCCGCCGAAGCAGCCGAAGGTGGTCGAGCGGCCGGAGAAGCCGCCGCCGCCGCGCGGCGAGGGCCGCGGGGAGAACCGCGGGCGCGGGGGCAACGACAACCGGCGCGGGCGGCCTTGAACGGCGCGCGGCCCGGCCCAGAGGGTCGGGAGATTCGGGACTTTCCAGACGCAGGCGCGCTGGGGGAAGCGTTCACGGCCTCCCCGGCGCGCCTGCTTCGATTTGAGGAGGCAAGGAGGGAAGAGATGTTCAAGCATTTGAGGATCGGACTGGCCGCCCTGCTCGTCTGCGGGGCGTTGACCGCGACGGGCGCGCCCCAGTTGACGGCGCAGGCGCAGTTGCGTCGCGGAGGCGCGAGCCTCGTCCGCCGCGCGCAGCAGGTGACGGGCGACCGCTTCCGCTTCGAGACCGTGACGCCTTCGGGCGCGCGCGTCTACGCGGTCAACCGCCCGAACGGTCAGACGCTGAACGCCATCGACCGGGGGCTCTCGCAACTGTTCGCCGCCGCGCGCCGCCGCGGCTACCGCGCGGCGCTCAACCACTCGAACTACACCATCTTCATCGCGCGCGCCGACCGCACGCGCAACGCCGACGGCGCCTACTCGCCCGACATCGCGCTGGGCGCGGCGCAGTACCGGGGCAGCGTCTACGATCAGGGCGGCTACGTCTTCGCGGCCGGGATGGTGCTCTCGAACCAGCCGCCGGCCTTCATCATCGCCGAGCACGACCGCGACTTCAACCGCATCGCCGACGTGGCGCGCTACGAGGGCGAACACCTCGTCCTCTACCACAACGACCGCCGCCTCTACGCGCGCACGGCCGACCACAGCCGCGGCGGCAGCCACCCGATACTTCAGTAGACAGCAGTCAGTAGTCAGTAGGAAAAACAACATCGGCGGGCGTTCGAGGTATCAACTCGACGCCCGCCGATGCTTTTCTACTGTCTACTGACTGCTGACTGCTGTCTACTGCTTTCACTTCATCGTCGTCGCCGAGAGCACGACGACGCTCTTGTCGCCGACGCTGGTGGTGCCGACGACGACGCGCTCGCCCTCGCGCAGGGCGACGGGGTTGCGGAAGCCCACGTCCTGATAGGTCACCTTGTCGGGCGAGAGCAGGAGCGGGACGCGCAGCGAGAGGTTGAAGTCGTCCACCTGCACGCGCGTCGGGCCGGCGGCCGCGTCGAGCGAGAAGGAGCGCAGGTGGTACTCGTAGAAGACGGGGTTGCTGGCGGCGAGCGCGGCGTTCGTCAGCCGCAGGTCGGCCACGCCCTTGTTGTAAACGTCGCCGCGCCCCTCCTTGCTGCGTAACACCTGCGACCCCATCACGCTGAAGTTCCTGTAGCCGAGCGTCGCGCGCAGTTGCCTGACCACGTCGCCGAGCGGGGCGGGGAAGTCGTTGGTCACGCGCTCGTCGTTGGCCCCGACGAGCAGGTGGACGTGGAACTCGATGGCGGGCCGCGGCGGCTCCGGCGTGTCGAGCCGCCTGAGCGCCTCGCGCATGGCGGCGATGTTCTCGGGGAAGTCGCGCACCGAGATCGTCCGGAACTCGACGTTGGGCGTGAGGGCCGCGCCGCGGAAGCCGCTCCCGAGCGGCGTGAGCACCGAAGTGAGTTTGAGCGGGTCGCGGTTTCTGACCTCGAAGACTTCGCTGGCGAAGCCCTTCTCGCGGACGAAGTTGTCCTCGGCGGCCGGCTTCGGGGTCTGCTCCTGCGCGAGCGCCCCGGCGGCGGCGAGGCAGAGCGAGGCGAGCGCGAGGGCGAGGCGTTGACTGAGGCGATGCATAGTTTCTCCTTCCTGCGGGTGATGCGGCGGCGGGCCCGACTCGACAGCCTTACACGCGCCCGCGCCGCTAAAGTTCCGGGGAGAAGGGTTGACGCCCGCCGCTGCAGGGGCTACAACGGAGGCGCTTTCGCACGAGCGGCCGGAAAGGGGCACAGCCGAGACCTACACCATGAGACGCATCGATCTCGCCAAAGCGCAGGCCGCGCGCTCCTCGACCATCCGCGACATCAACCGCCAGATCGTCCTCAACTACATCCGCGACCTCGAACCCATCTCGCGCGCCGACATCGCGCGCGCCACCGCCCTGCAACGCTCGACCGTCTCGACCATCGTCGAGGAGCTGAAGGACGAGGGGCTGATCGAGGAGATCGGGGCCGGGCGCTCGACCGGCGGGCGGCGGCCCACGCTGCTGCGGCTGAGGGCCGCCGGGGCGACGGCCATCGGCGTGGACATCACGCCGTCTCTGACCACCGTGGCCCTGAGCGACCTCGTCGGCCGCGTGCTCGCGCGCGAGGAGTTCGAGAACAACTCGCGCCCGGACGAGACCGAGTCGCGCATCATCGAGTGCGTGCGCGACATCGCGGCGCGCGACGCGGCCCGCTCGGTGGCCGGCGTCGGCGTGAGCCTGCCCGGCATGGTGGACCCGGACACGGGCCGCGCCATCTACATCCCCTTCTTCCGCTGGCGCGACTGGGCCATCGCCGAGCGCATCGAGCACGCGACGGGCCTGACGGCGCGCGTCGATAACGACGCCAACGCGGCGGCGCTGGCCGAGCTGTGGTTCGGCCGGCCCGAGGTCAGCGGCTCGCGCGACTTCATCATGGTGCTCGTCGCCGAAGGCATCGGCACCGGGATAGTCTTCGGCGGGCAGATTTACCGCGGCGAGCGGGGCGCGGCCGGCGAGTTCGGCCACATGATCGTCGGGCCGCAGGCCCCCGTGGCCTGCTCGTGCGGCAACCGCGACTGCTGGGAGGCGTTCGCCTCGGAGCGCGCGGCCGTCGCGCGCTACCTGAAGAACTCGGCCGAGAGCGGGGCCGCGCCCGTGCGCGCCTGCTTCCGCGAGGTGGTCGAGCGCGCGCTGGGCGGCGACCGCCCGGCCATCGAAGCGCTCACCGAGACGGCCTACTACCTCGGCATCGGCATCTCGAACCTCATCGTCGGCCTCAGCCCCGAGGCGGTCGTCGTCGGCGGCCACATCACGCGCGCGTGGCCGATCGTCTCGGCCTCGCTCGAAGAGACCATCCAGCGCAGCATCCGGCGCGGCCTGCCCTCGGCCCGCATCGTCGCCTCGACGCTCGACGAGCCGACGCTGCTCGGCGCGGTCAGCCTCGTGCTGTCGAGGAAGTTCGGCATGGCCGAAGTCTGAAGCGGGCTGAGCGGAAGGCAGTCCGGAGTCCGGAGTCGAAGCCGAGAGCTGACTTTGACTCCGGACTGCCTTTCACCGTTTTTATGAGAACCGCGGAAGTCGTCATCGTCGGCGGGGGCGTGATCGGGGCGAGCGTGGCGCACCACCTCGCGGCGCGCGGCTGCCGCGACGTGTTGGTGTTGGAGCGCGCGGCGGGGCCGGGCGGCGGGAGCACGGGGCGCGCGACGGGCGGCTTCCGCGCGCAGTTCGCGACCGAGGTCAACGTCCGCCTGTCGCTGCTCTCGCGCGAGAAGCTTTTGAGCTTCGAGGCCGAGACCGGCGTCGACCCCGGCTTCCGGCAGCGCGGTTATCTGTTCCTCGCGCGCGACGAGGCGCAGCTCGGCGCGCTGCTCGCGGCGCAGGCCGTGCAGCACGCGTGCGGGTTGCGCGAGGCGCGCCGCGTCGGCGCGGCCGAGGTGGGGGAACTGAACCCGGCCGTGGAGTCGCGCGGCCTCGCGGGCGGCGTCTTCTGCCCGACCGACGGCTTCATCCGCCCGCTCGAAATCCTGCGCGGCTACGCGGAGTCGGCCGCGCGCGCGGGCGTGCGTTTCGAGTGGGGCGCGGAGGTGGTCGGCTTCAGGCGCGGGGCGGGCGGCGAGGTCGTCTCGGTGCTGACGGGGGGCGAAGAGTTTGCCGCGGCGCACGTCGTCAACGCGGCCGGGGCGTGGGCCGCGCGCGTCGCCGAACTCGCGGGCGTCCGTTTGCCCGTCCGGCCCTTACGCCGGCAGGTCGCCGTGACCGAGGCGTGCGACCTTCTGCCCGAAGAGATGCCGATGACGATCTTCGTCGAGGACGGCTTCCACCTGCGGGTGCGCGACGGCCGCGTGCTGCTGCTCTGGCCCGACGACGCGCGCGCGGCAGACCCCTTCGACACTTCGGTGGACGACCGCTGGCTGTCTGAAGTCACGGCGAGGGCGCACGCGCGCGTGCCCTGCACGCGGGGCGCGTTGATCGAGCGCGCGAGTTGCTGGGCGGGACTCTACGAGGTGACGCCGGACAAGCACGCCGTCGTCGGCCGCGCGCCCGGCGTCGAAAACTTCTACCTCGCCAACGGCTCCTCCGGCCACGGCGTGATGCACGCGCCAGCCCTCGGCCAACTCCTCTCCGAACTCATCCTCGACGGCGCGCCGAAAGCCCTCGACCTCCACGCCCTCCGCCCCACGCGCTTCGACGAGGGTGAGCCGAACGTCGCGCCCGATTATTTATAAAAGGTGCTGGGTGCAGGGTGACGGGTAAAGAATTTGTCTTTACCCGTCACCCTGCGCCCTGTTAGCGCGTGCCGCTGCTGCGCTCGGTCTGACTTTGAGTGTCGGCCGTCTTCAGCGTCATCCAGTAGTCGCGCGGGTAGATGCGGTAGAGGCGCGCGTCCTGTCCCTCGACCGTCTTCAGGTATTGCTCGTAGGCGGTCAGTTGCTTCTCGGGGCCGATGACGTAGAAGACGCCGCCGCGCACGTCGCGCGCCTTCGTCGAGTAGCCCGGCAGGATGCGCGCGTAGACATCGCCCATGCGCTTGAAGAGTTCGGCCGAGAGGTTCGGCTGCTTGCGCAGGGCGAGGATGGACTGGCGGAAGCGGCGCACGGCGTCGGGCGTGAGGCCGTCGGCGAGGTCGGCGGCCATCGCCTCGCCGCGCACCTCGTAAGGCGAGGCCGAGCGGAACTCGCTGAAGGCGACGGCCACGGCGTACTCGACCAGACCGGGGTCGGGCTGCGCCTTCTTCAACTCCCCGATGACGAAGCGCAGGGTCTGCGGCAGCTCCGGCGTGCGCTCGGCGTAGTAGCCGATGCGGCCCGTCGCGGGCGAGCCGCGGAAGCCGTTCGAGTAAGCCAGCCCCGCGCCCCACGTCTTGATGAAGATGCCGTGCGCGCCGCGCCCCGCGAAGAGGCGCGAGGCGAGGTAGTCGAGCATCCCCTCGCGGTCGTCGGCTTCGAGGTAGCTGATCGAGGGCGCGGAGTTGAGGAAGACGCCGCCCTGCGTGTTCGGGTTCATCAGCCCGACGAAGATCGGCGACTCCTTCTGGCCGACGCGCTCGCGCAGGCGCGACTCGACCAGCCGCGCGCCCGCGTACTTCGCCGGCGCGAGCGGCGACTTGGCGAGGCCCGCGACGAGGCTGCCGACGCCCGGCTGTAGGGCGGCCTGCGTCTGCCGCGAGCCGATGACGAAGAGCCGCGCGCCGCCGGTCTTCAAGAGGCTCTGGCGCACGGCGTCGAGTTCCGCGAGCGCCCGCTCGGGCGGCGTCAGGAGGTCGTGGCGAATCTGGCGGACGAGGTAGTCCCAGTCCGCGGCGAGCGTCTGGTCGGGGATGTCCGCGAGGAGTTGTTCGAGGTCTTTGGCGGCCTCGACGGCGAGCGGCCCCGCCGCCTGCGGCAGCCGCGTGAAGCCCTCGCCGTGAGGCGCGAGCGCGGCGGGCAGCTGCTTGAGCATCTCGCCCTTGCCCTGCATCGCGCCGAGCAGGATTTTCAGCTCGTCGCGGCCGCCCTTCGCGCCCGCGCCGGCGAGGTTCGAGAAGAATTCCGAGAGGGCCTCGCGCTGCGCGCCCTGCCCCACGTCCTTGAGCATCCAGCGGAGGCGGTGGACGTTGTGCGACTGCGTGAGGAACGACGAGGTCGAGAGCAGGAGCGGGCTGTCCTGCCGCCAGTAGGCGTCGGCCGGGTTGTTGACCCAAGCCTCCTCCGGCCCCTGCATCCGCTGGCGCAGGTTGCCGAGCGTCTGGTCTACGAGGTCGCGGATGCGCGGCAGGTTCTCGACGCGCCAGTTCGGGCTGTAGAGGGCGAGGCGCATCCATTCGAGCGCGCGCTGCGACTCGGCCGCGTCGTTGCCCGCGCCGCGCACGACCAGCTCGGCGCGGCCCGTGCGGAAGTTGGTGCTGAAGTAGCTGTTGAGCGCGAGAATCTCCTGCCGCAAGAGCTCGCTCATCTCCTCGAACGAGAGCGGCCTGCCGTCGCGGACGACGCCGGTCTGCGTGAGCAGCGCGGGCAGCATCGAGAGGTAGACGAGTTTGTCTTCGGGCACGCCGTCGAGGCGGAGCGCGATGCCGGTCGTGGCGCTCGTCATGTTGTCGAAGGTCGAGGCGACCGTCTGGACGCCGCCCGACTCCGCGACCTTGAAGTCGAGCTGGTCGTCGAGCGTGAGCGGCGGGTTCTCGACGAAGCGCATCGTGACCGACTGCTTCGCGAGCCGCTCAAGCTCCGCCGTCGTCGCGTCGTACTCGGCCTTGAAGCGGCGCAGCGCCTCGGCCTCGTCCGCCGCGTTGTACTTCGCCCTGAGGCGCGCGGCCTCCGCCTGCGCGCGCTCGCGCGCCGCCTGCTCCTCCTGCTGGATGAGGCGCGGGCTGGGCACGGCCGCGACGGCGTAAGGCGCCGCGTCGGCCAGCTTCCATTTGGCGACCAAGGCGCGCCACGGGTTCTCCTTCGAGCCGAGGAGCTTCTCGACCGCGGCCAGCTCCGGCTTGAGCGTGACGGACTTGCGGAAGCCGGGCGTGCGGTTGAGGTCTTGCAGGTGCGTCATCCAGCCGGAGTCGGAGTTGCGGAAGCCGAAGCCGGGCGGCGAGTTGACGAACTTGGCGAGCGCGCGCCGGTTCTGGATGACGCGGTTACGCAGACGCGCGTTGAACTCGGCCAGCTCGGGCGAGCCGTCGGGGAGCGTGGCGATGCGCTTCATCTCGTCCATGATCTTCTGGCGGACGGACGAGATGGCCTCCTTCGTCATGTTCGCCGGCGTCACGTCGGTGAGCCCCATGTAGACGGGGTTGCCGACCACCATCTCGTCGTCGATGAAGCCGAAGACGCCCTTCGCGCCCGTGTCCATGACGCGCGTCTTGGTGTCCACGAAGAGCTTGTAGAGGTTCGTGGTCGCGTCGCCGGCGACGTTCGAGAGGAAGAGGTTGAGCAGCGCCTTCTCCCGCGTGTCGAGCGTGAGCGTCGCCGGCCACGCGAACATCACCCAGCCGGGCTGCTGCTCGTTCTTGTGCGGGTACTCGACCAGCTCGATCGTCCCCGCGGCGGCCGGCCTCGGCGCGGGCAGGTCTTTCTCCGAGGCGAAGCGGCGCTGCTCCTGCTTCGGCTCAAGCCGGTCGAGGATTTCGTCGAGGCGCGTCGTCACCGACCCCAGCGGCATGTCGCGCGGGAACGAGGCGACCATGCCCATGTTGCCGAGGCGGTAGTTGTCCGAGTGGAACTGGCGGATGTGCTCGGGCCGCATCTCGCGGATGGCCGCGGGCCAGCCGCCGGCCGAGCGCGCGAGCGGGTGCTCGGCCCCGTAGACGAGCGTGTTGGCCGCGCGGAAGATGCGGAAGATGGGGCGCTCGTAGGACGAGACCATCTCCTGATAGACCGTGCCCTTCTCTTCGAGGCGCAGGGTCTTGTCGGCCGGGTTCTCGTTGACGCCCCAGTGGCTCACCTCGCGGCGAATCTCCTCGTCGGTGTAGTCGGGGCGGAGCATGCTGCCGGTCAGGCTCTCGAAGAGTTTGTAGAAGACCTCGGGGCCGGCGGCCGTGTGCATGTGGTAGGCCGTGCGCCACTGCATGGTGAAGGCCGAGGAGCCGGCCAGCGACATCCCTTCAAGGCTCGAATGCGTCCGCCCGACGTTGCCCTTGCCGAGCAGCAGGTGCTCCTGCGTGTGCGGCTCGCCGCGGTCGGAGGTGGGGACGGAGTTGACCCACATGAAGGCCTGCGGGACGGACTGGATTTCGAGGTAGTCGAGCGTGAAGCCGCTGCGCTCGTGGCGCAGGCGCGCGCCGAAGGGGCGGTCGGCGGCGTCGAGGTAAACGGCCTCGGCGCGGAAGCCGTTGACGAGCTGGTTCTCGGTCAAACGTTCGAGGGCGGCGGTCGTGTTTTGCTGGGCCATCGTCGTCGTGCGCGGCAGCGTGCCGCCGAGCGTCGCCGCGCAGAGCAGCGTCAGGGCGAGAAGCGAAGGGCGTTTCGTGTTCATCCGAAGATTCCTCAAAGGGCGGCCGGCGCGCCTCCGTGATCGGCGCGTGCGACCCGGCCGGCTCCGAATTTTTCCTTTTGACCGGGGCGGAGAGCGGGGAGCCTCAGATGCTATCCCGCCCCCGCCCCGCCGGTCAATTACGGCCCCGAGTCCGAACTCCGAGCCGGAGTTTCAGGCCCGGCGACGGAAGACCCGTTCTCGGCCCCGATTCCGGATTTTAGACTTTGTCCCTGCGGTCGTTTCCGGCCTGCCTTTCGTTGACAGGCGGGCGGTTTCTGTATTACAAAATGCTCTTCGTTCGGCTGGACAACAAACCCCGTACAGCCCACCTTGAGGGCGCTGTGTTGGAGGCCGCGCGAGGACGCGTTCATAATATCTGGCGTCAGCCTAAGCAGTACCACCCTTCCGGATTCGCGCATCAACCGTCGGCCTTGAAGTTTGCCCGCCCGAGCGACTGGCACATCTGGCCCTGTGGAATGGCGTTCCCTAGAGTTCATCAGGAGGAGACTCTCAATGTCAGAAGTACGTAAGTGGAGAGTGCAGGTGAGTCGCCTCGCGCTGTGCGCGGGCTTCTTACTGCTACTCGCGACCCCCGGCCTCGCGCAGACCGAGTCGGCGCGCATCCTCGGCACCGTGACGGACGCGAGCGGCGCGGCGCTGCCCGGCGCGACCGTCACCGTCACCGAGATCGGCACCGAGCGCGCCGTCACGGCCAACGCCGACGACGACGGGGCCTACAGCGTCACCAACCTCGCCCCCGGCCGCTACCGCATCGAGGTCACGCAGGGCGGCTTCAAGATGACGCGGCAGGAGGTGACGCTCGAAGTCCAGCAGGTCGCCAACCTCGACTTCGCGCTCGAACCGGGCGGCGTCTCCGAGGTCATCGAGGTGACGGCCGACGCCCCGCTCGTCGAGTCCTCGACCTCGGCCATCGGCGAGGCCATCACGGGCCGCCAGATCGTCGAGCTGCCGCTCAACGGCCGCAACGTGCTCGAACTCGCCCGCCTCGTCCCCGGCGTGACGCAGGGCGTGCCCTCTGGCTTCGCCACCGGCGTCGGCGGCAACGCCGAGACGTTCGTCAACCGCAACACGGGCGGCGCCGCGCTCTCCGTCAACGGCCAGCGCACGCAGGCCAACAACTTCCTGCTCGACGGCGTGGACAACAACGAGTCGCTCGTCAACACCATCCAAATCTTCCCCTCGGCCGACGCCGTGCAGGAGTTCCGCGTGCAGACCAGCGTGGCCCCGGCCGAGTTCGGCCGCGGCGGCGGCGGCATCGTCAACGCCGCCACCCGCTCGGGCCGGCAGGACTTCTTCGGCAGCCTCTTCACCTTCATCCGCAACGACAACTTCGACGCGCGCCCGACCTTCGACCCGCAGAAGAACGAGTTCCGGCGGGGGCAGTTCGGCGGCACGCTCGGCGGCCCGCTCTACCTGCCGTGGTTCGGCGAGGGCGGCCCCAAGCTGCTCGGCGGCGAGAGCCTTTTCTTCTTCACCGACTACGAGGGCCTGCGCCAGTTCCTCCCGCTCGGCAACGACATCGCCACCGTCCCGACCGAGGCGTTCCGCCGCGGCGACTTCTCGGCGCTGCTGAACCCGGCCGTCTCCGGCCTCTCGGACGCCATCCAGTTGACCGACCCGCTGACGGGCCTGCCCGTCCCCGGCAACCGCCTCGACCTGCTGCCGGGCAACCGCCTGAACCCGGTGGGGCTCGCCTACCTGAACGCCTTCCCGGCCCCGAACCGCGGCTCGCAGGTGCTCGGCAACTACCAGAACACGCGCAACGAAATCCTCGATCAGGACACCTTCGACCTCCGCGTTGACGGCAACATCAGCCAGTCGCATCAGGCGTTCGGCCGCATCTCGTGGGGCCGCGCCACGCAGGAGACGACCTCGCGCCTGACGACGCTGCCGGCCGGCTTCGGCTCGGGCACCAACTTCCGGCGCACGCGGCAGGCCGTCGTCGGCCTGACCAGCGTGCTCACGCCGAGCCTCGTCAACGAGCTGCGCGTGCAGGCCGCGCGCATCAACTACGGCTTCCAGCCGCCCTTCTTCGAGCGCGCCATCTCGGCCGAGCTCGGCATCCCGAACGCCAACCTCGACCCCCTGCGCGGCGGCGGCGCTTTGATCGGCGGCTTCAACGGCCAGCTCGAATACACGGGCGACTTCGGCCTCTACACCGTCCCGCAGAACACCTACCAGCTCGTCGACAGCATGACCTACACGACGGGCAACCATACGCTCCGCTTCGGCGGGCAGGCGCTCCGCCGCCACGTCAGCCTCTTCCGCCCGAACCGCGGCAAGGGCTTCTTCTTCCTCGTCGGCAACGGCGAGGCCGACGGCATCCGCCTGACCGGCTTCGAGCAGTCCGACCTCCTCGTCGGCTTCGTCAACAACTACTCGGTCGGCCCGCCGTTCGGCACCGTCGGCACCTTCAACTGGGAGAACGCCGCCTTCGCGCAGGACGACTGGCGCGTGACGCCGCGCCTGACGCTCAACCTCGGGCTGCGCTACGAGTACTTCACCAACCCGACCGAGCAGTACGGCCGGCAGGCCAACTTCGACCTCGCCACGGGCCGCCTGCTCGTCGCCTCGGGCAGCGGCGACGCGCTCGTCGATCAGGACCGCAACGACTTCAGCCCGCGCGTCGGCTTCGCCTACGACCTCGGCGGCGACGGGCGCCGGGTGATCCGCGGCGGCTACGGCCTCTTCTACTTCCTCGATCGCGGCGGCATCGACAACCAGCTCGCGCAGAACCCGCCCTTCAGCGGCTTCTCGCAGTTCAACTACTCGAACGGCTTCCGCATCGCGCTCTCGGGCCGCTGCCCCGACAACACCAACGACTCGCGCCTCTGCACCGGCCCGCTGCCCTCGGGCGACGTCTCGAACGTGGACGTGAACAACCCGCAGAACGTCTCGGTGCTGGCCATCCTGCCCGACAACAAGACGGCCAACGTCCACCAGTTCAACGTCCAGTACCAGCACCAGTTGACCGGCGAGACGGCGCTCAGCGTCGGCTACGTCGGCACGCGCGGCCGCAACCTCTCGACCTACTTCAACGTCAACGGCGGCCGCATCGGCGGCGGCGCGCGCCCGTTCCCGCAGCTCGGCGACGTGCGCGTGCGCGACGACTCGGGCGAGTCGAGCTACGACTCGCTGCAACTCCAGCTCGAGCGCCGCTTCACCGACGGGTTCCAGTACCTCGTCTCCTACACCTTCTCGAAGACCGAGGACAACGCCTTCGGGGCCTTCGACGCGCCCGACGCGGGCGGCCGCTTCATCATCGAAGACTTCGGCCGCTCGAACCTCGACTTCCCGCACGTCTTCACCTTCAGCTCGGTGGCCGACATCCCGTTCGGCCGCGGCCGCCGCTTCGGCTCCGACATCTCGCGCCCCGTCGATTACATCCTCGGCGGCTGGCAGCTCAACACCATCGTCCGCCTCCAGAGCGGCCAGACCTTCGACGTGCGGCGCGGCGGCGTCCTCCTCGACATCACCGGCGACCCGTACGGCGGGCCCGACGGCCGCTACCTGAACCCGGCCTCGTTCAGCGAAGTGCCGTCGCCGGGCGGCGTGCCGTCGCGGCAGGGCAATCAGGAGCGCAACGGCCTGCGCGGCCGCCCGTTCCGCTCGGCCAACCTCGGCTTGGCCAAGAACTTCAACTTCACGGAGAGCGCGCGCCTCCAGTTCCGCACCGAGTTCTTCAACCTGACGAACACGCCGCAGTTCGGCCTGCCCGAGCGCGACATCGCCAACGCGAACGACTTCGGCCGCATCCGCACGACCCAGCTCTTCACCAACCGCCAGATTCAGTTCGGCCTGCGGTTGGAGTTCTAGGCCGGGCCTCGCGCCACGACGCGGGGTTTCCGCACGGCAACCCCTCCCGAACGTCGCCCGCGCCGCGCCCGACCGCGGCGCGGGCGACGCGCTTTTAGACTGCGGGTCGGCGCCTGCGGAGTGCGGAATGAAAAACAGGTCGCCGGCCGTCAGTCGTCAGTTTTCGTCTTCGGCTTTACCGGCGGCTGATAACTTCGCCCGCCATCGGCAACCGCAAATCAGTCCGTGCGCGCCGGCCGGTTTTGACGTAAACTCCGTCGCAGCAATTCAAACCCCGAAAGCTTTCACGCCGCCGAGATGATGAGACGACGAGGGTCAATCTCCGCGCTCAGGCTCTTTGCCGCCGGCCTGCTGCTCCTAACGGCGTGCGCGCACCCCCTGCGCGCGCAGGAGCCCGGCCCCGCCGTCGATAAAGTGGAGCCGCCTTCGTGGTGGGCCGGCCACACCCTCAACCCCGTCCGCCTCCTCATCCGCGGGAAGCGCCTGCACGGCGCGCGCCTCTCCGCCCCGGAGGGTTCGCCGCTCACGGTCTCCGCGACGACGACGAACGCGAGCGGCACCTACCTCTTCGCCAACCTCCGCATCAGCCCCGCCGCGCGGCCCGGCGACTACGAGCTGACGGTGGGGGGCGCGGGCGCGCGCGCCGCGACCATCAACTTCCGCATCAACGCGCCGCTCGACCCCGGTAAAAATTTTCAGGGCGTCACGACCGACGACGTGATCTACCTCATCATGCCCGACCGGTTCAGCGACGGCGACCCCGCGCGCAACTCGCCCGCGGACGCGCCGCCCGAGGCCAACGACCGCCGCAACCCGCGCGCGTGGCACGGCGGCGACCTGCGCGGCATCATCGACCGCCTGCCCTACCTCAAAGACCTCGGCGTCACCGCCGTCTGGACGACGCCGTGGTACGACAACTGGAACGGCCTCAACCGCTGCCAGCACGCGTGGTGCCCGAACACCTACTACCACGGCTACCACGCCGTCGATTACTACGCCGTCGAAGACCGCTTCGGCGACATGGCGACCCTGCGCGAGCTGGTCGAAAAGGCCCACGCGCTCGGCATGAAGGTGATACAGGATCAGGTCGCCAACCACGTCGGGTCGCAGCACCCGTGGGCCTCCGACCCGCCGCTCGACAACTGGTTCCACGGCACGCGCGCCGACCACCTCCGCAACCCCTTCCGCGCAGACCTGCTGCTCTCGCCGCACGCGCACCCGGAGGCGCGGCGGCCCACGCTCGACGGCTGGTTCTCCGACGACCTGCCCGACATGAATCAGGACGAGCCGGAGGTGGCGCGCTACGAAATCCAGAACGCGCTCTGGTGGGTCGGCATGACCGGCATCGACGGCATCCGCCAAGACACCATCCAGTACATGCCGCGCGCCTTCATACGCGACCTGAACGCCGCCCTCTCCCGCGAGCACCCGCGCCTCTGGATGGTCGGCGAGGTCTTCGACACCGACGCCGTCCACACCAGCTTCTTCATGGGCGGGCGCGCGGGCTGGGACGGCATCGACACGGGCCTGCCCGCCGTCTTCGACTTCCCCGCGTGGGACGTTTCGCGCAAGGTCTTCACGGGCAAGCTCCCCGCCTCGGCCCTGCGCTACGTGCTGCGCTCCGACTCGCTCTACCCCGACCCGTCGCGCCTCGTCACGATGGCGAACAACCACGACACCGACCGCTTCATGTCGCTCGAAGGCGCGACGCCCGAGGGCCTGATGCTCCACCTCGCCTACACGCTGACCATCCGCGGCACGCCGCAGCTCTACTACGGCGAGGAGCTGGGCATGGCCGGCGGCCACGACCCGGACAACCGGCGCGACTTCCCCGGCGGCTTCGCGGGCGACGCGCGCAGCGCCTTCGAGGCGGGCGGGCGCACGCCCGCCGAGCGCCGCGTCTTCGGCTGGACGCGCGACTGGCTCCGGCTGCGGCGCGAGCACGCGGCGCTCCGTCGCGGCTCGCTCATAGATTTGCACTTCGACGAAGACACGTACGCCTTCTCGCGGCGCGACGGCGAAGAGACGGTCGTCGTCGCCTTCAACCGCGCCGCCGCGCCGAAGGAGCTGAGCCTCCCGGCCGCCTACCTCGAAGCCCGCGACGGCGCGCGCCTCGAACCGCTGCTCGCGCCGCAGGGCGCGCCGCAGGTCGCGGCCGGCGCGGTCAAACTCAACGTCCCCGCGCGGACGGCGGTGGCGTACAAGCTGAAGGAGTAGTCAGTAGACAGTAGCCAGTAGTCAGTAGTCAGTAGTCAGTAGCGCTCTGCGTTGTTGATGCTGACGCCGACACCCTGACGATTAGTTTTTCTACTGACTACTGACTACTGGCTACTGCTTTTAAGGGGGTTGACTTGAGCTTTCCCAGAACAAGCGGAATCCTGCTCCACCCGACCTCTTTGCCGGGCCGCTTCGGCGTCGGCGACCTCGGGGCGGAGGCTTACAAGTTCGTCGACTGGCTGGAGGCGGCCGGGCAGCACCTCTGGCAGGTCTTGCCGCTCGGGCCGACCGGCTACGGCAACTCGCCCTATCAATGCTTCTCGGCCTTCGCCGGCAACACGCTGCTCGTCAGCCCCGACCTCCTCGTCGAGCAGGGCTTGCTCGCGGCGGAAGACCTCGCGGGCGCGCCCCCGTTCGCCGGGGGCCGCGTCGAGTACGGGGCCGCCGCCGAGTTCAAGGAGACCCTGCTCGAACGCGCCTTCGACAACTTCCGGCGCGGGGGCGCTTCGGAAGTCGCCGCCGAGTTCGGGGAGTTCAAAGCGGGCGCGGCGTGGCTCGAAGACTACGCGCTCTACCGCTCTCTGAAGCGCGAGCGCGACGACGTGGCGTGGACGGAGTGGGAGCCGGCGCTCGTCCGGCGCGACGAGTCGGCGCTCGCCGGGGCGCGCGCGCGACTCGCCGGAGAGATCGAGGCGGTGAAGTTCAAGCAGTACCTCTTCTTCCGCCAGTGGTCGCGCCTGAAGGCTTACGCCAACGCCCGCGGCATTCAAATCATCGGCGACATCCCGATCTTCGTCGCGCACGACTCGGCCGACGTCTGGGCCGAGCCGCGCAACTTCAGGCTCCGCGAGGACGGCCGCCCCTCGGTCGTCGCCGGCGTCCCTCCCGACTACTTCAGCCGCATGGGCCAGCTCTGGGGCAACCCCCTGTACGACTGGGGACGGATGCGGGCGGACGGTTTCCGCTGGTGGGTCTCGCGCGTCCGCGGGATGCTCTCGCTCGTTGACATCATCCGCATCGACCACTTCCGCGGCTTCGCCGCCTACTGGGAGATTCCGGGCGGCGACCCGACGGCCGAGCGCGGCCGCTGGGCCGAGGCGCCGGGCCGCGAACTCTTCGCCGCCGTCAAGTCGGAACTCGGCCGCCTGCCCATCATCGCCGAAGACCTCGGCTTCATCACGCCCGACGTGATCGAACTGCGCGACGAGTTCGACTTCCCCGGCATGCGCATCTTCCAGTTCGGCTTCTCGACCGACGCGACCAACAAAGACCTGCCGCACAACTACGTCCGCAACACCGTCGTCTACACCGGCACGCACGACAACGACACGGCCGCCGGCTGGTTCGACTCAGACCCTTCCGCGGTCGGGTCGGTGCGCAGCGCCGCGCAGATCGAGCGCGAGAAGCAGACCGCGCTCGCGTACCTCCAATCCGACGGCTCGGAGATTCACTGGGACTTCATCCGCGCCGTCCTCGCGTCGGCCGGCGACACCGCGCTCGTCCCGCTCCAAGACGTTCTGGGCCTCGGCTCCGAGGCGCGCATGAACGTCCCGGCCACCACCTCCGGCAACTGGACGTGGCGCTTCGGCGCGGGCGAGCTGACCGGCGAGCGCGCGGCGCGCCTCCGCCGCCTCTCCGAACTCTACGGCCGCCACCCCGTGATGCGCGCCGCAGACCGCCCCGAGCACACGGCCGAGAGCTACGAGTCGGAGCAGACGTGGGGCTGAGAGCGGGCGACGGGTGTTGGGCGGGGAGGCCCCGTTAACCTTGATGAGATTCTGCCGACGGGAAACCATGAAGACTGTCAGAGCACTCGCCGGGCGCGCCGCCGCCTCGGCCGCGACCCTTCTACTGTCCGCCGCCGCCTGCCTCGCGCAGCAGGGCGCGCCCGCGGTGTCGAAGGTCGAGCCGCCGAACTGGTGGGCCGGCCACTCGGTCAACCCCGTGCGCCTGCTGGTGCGCGGGCGCAACCTCGGCGGCGCGAGGGTGCAGGCCGTGTCCTACCGCCCGACGAACGCGACGCAGACCGGCAGGCCCGGCGAGGTCGGCATCCGCACCGGGCTGGTGCGCGCCAACGAGCGCGGCACTTACCTCTTCGTCGATGTCCACGTCGAGCCGGGCGCGCGCGCGGGCCGCTACGTCATCACGCTGCGCACCGACGCGGGGCCGGCCGACTTCGACTTCCGCGTCGTCGAGCCGCTCGCGCGCGCCGGCCGCTTTCAGGGGTTCACGACCGACGACGTGATCTACTTCATCATGCCCGACCGGTTCAGCGACGGCGACCCCTCGAACAACAACCCGCCGAAGTCGCCCGGCCTGCTCGACCGCACGAAGGGGCGCTACTACCACGGCGGCGACCTTCAGGGCATCATCAACCGCCTGCCCTACCTCAAAGACCTCGGCGTCACCGCCCTCTGGATCAACCCCGTCTACGACAACACCGACCGCCTCGACGAGCGCGAGATGTACCCGGAGACGCCGGGCGGGCCGAAGCGGCCGACGACCGCCTACCACGGCTACGGCGCGATTGACTTCTACGGCGTCGAGGAGCGCTACGGCGACCTCGCCAAGCTGCGCGAGCTGGTCGACAAGGCCCACGCGATGGGCCTCAAGGTGATTCAGGATCAGATCGCCAACCACACCAGCCCCTACCACCCGTGGGCCGCCGACCGGCCGACGCCGACGTGGTTCTACGGCACGGTCGAGAACCACCTCTCGAACAACTGGCAGAAGTGGACGACGATGGACCCGAACGCCAGCGAGCAGACCCGGCGGCGCAACCTCGAAGGCTGGTTCATAGACATCCTCCCCGACCTCAATCAGGACGACGAGGAGGTGCGCCGCTACCTCATCCAGAACACGCTCTGGTGGCTCGGCACCGTCGGCTTCGACGCCGTCCGCATGGACACCCTGCCGCACGTCCCGCGCCACTTCTGGCGCGACTGGTCGGCGGCGATAAAGCGGGAGTACCCGAACGTCAACGTCCTCGGCGAACTCTTCGACGGCGACCCGGCCCTGCTCGCCTACTTCCAGCGCGGGCGCGCCGGCCACGACCGGATTGACGCCGGCATCGACACGCTCTACGACTTCGCCCTCTTCTACGCCGTCCGCGACGCCTTCGCCAAGGGGCAGTCGGTGCGCAAGCTCGCGCAGGTGCTCGCGCACGACTGGCTCTACCCGAACCCGCGCGTCCTCGTCCCGTTCCTCGGCGTCCACGACATGGAGCGCTTCATGCACGAGCAGGGCGCGACCGTCGAGGGGTTGAAGCTGGCGCAGGCGTTCGTCATGACGACGCGCGGCACGCCCCTGCTCTACTACGGCGACGAGCTTGCCATGCCGGGCGCGGGCGACCCCGACAACCGCCGCGACTTCCCCGGGGGCTTCCCCGGCGACCCGCGCGACGCCTTCACCGAGGGGGGGCGCACGCCGGCCGAGAACGAGGTCTTCAACCACCTCCGCCTCCTCGCCCGGCGCCGCGCCGAACTGGCGCCCCTGCGCCGCGGCTCGCTCCAACACATCTACGACGAGGAGCAGCAGACCGTCTTCGCGCGCCGGCTCGAAGGCCAGACCGTCTTCCTCATCTTCAACAACGACACGAAGCCCGCGACCGTCAACTTCAAGTTCAGCGACGCCGGCCTGCCGGCCGACGGGGGCGGGCCCGCGGGGGAGCACCACTTCGGCTACGCCGTCAGCGCGCGCGTCACGGGCGACGACGTGCGGCTCGAAATGCCGCCGCGCTCCTTCCACATGATGTCCAAGCGGGAAGGGAAGTGAGGCGGCCGCGGCCCCGCAGACGAAGCCCTCGGCCGGGCGGCGGCCCGTCTTTCATCCGTCGCCCGCCGCCCCGCACTCGTCATTTCCCGAAGAGGAGTGAACAGCGCCATGCGTGAGAAACCGGCCCTGAGTTTCTGGCAGATCTGGAACATGAGTTTCGGGTTCCTCGGCATCCAGTTCGGGTGGGGCCTGCAACAGGCCAACATGAGCCCGATCTACAGGTACCTGAACGCCGAGGAGAGCACGCTGCCTTACCTCTGGCTGGCGGGGCCGATCACGGGGCTGCTGGTGCAGCCGATCATCGGCGCCATGAGCGACCGGACGTGGACGCGGCTCGGCCGCCGCCGCCCCTTCTTCCTCGTCGGCGCGCTCGTCGCCAGCGTCACCCTCTTCTTCATGCCGAACTCGGGCGCGGTCTGGATCGCGGCCGGGCTGCTCTGGATTCTCGACGCCTCGATCAACATCACGATGGAGCCGTTCCGCGCCTTCGTCGCCGACAAGCTGCCCGACGAACAGCGCACCACCGGCTTCGTCATGCAGTCGTTCTTCATCGGCATCGGCCAGACGCTCGCCAACGCCCTGCCGCTCATCCTCACGGCCGCCGGCGTCACCGGCGTCCTCGCCTCCGGCATCCCGCTCTCGACCGACTACGCCTTCAAGATCGGGGCCTTCGCCTTCCTCGCGGCCGTCGTCTGGACGGTCGCCTCCTCGAAGGAGTACCCGCCCGAGGACATGGAGGCGTTCCTGCGGATGAAGCGCGAGCACGCGGGCGTGCTGGGCGGCTTCCGCGAAATCTTCTCCTCGATCCGCGACATGCCGACGACGATGAAGCAGCTCGCCGTCGTCCAGTTCTTCACGTGGTTCGCGCTCCCCTGCATGTGGCAGTTCTTCGGGCTGACCGTGGCGCGCCACGTCTACGGCGCGGCCGGCCCCGAAGACCCCGGCTTCCGCGAGGGCACGGAGTGGGGCGGCCTCTGCTTCGCCGTCTACAACGTCGTCTGCTTCCTCATCGCCTTCCTGCTGCCGGCGCTCGCGCGCGCCACGAGCCGCAAGGGCGTCCACCTCATCGCGCTCGCGTGCGGCGGCCTCGGCCTGCTCTCGGTCTACTTCGCCGACGGCCCCGGCGACAGGTATTTCCTCTGGCTCTCGATGGCCGGCGTCGGCGTCGCGTGGGCCTCGATCCTCTCGATGCCCTACGTCATCCTGTCGAGCTCGGTGCCGGCGCACCGGATGGGCGTCTACATGGGCGTCTTCAACCTCTTCATCGTCATCCCGCAGGTGGTGATGTCGTTCGTCACGCCCTACCTCATCCGCAACGTGCTGGGCGACGACCCCCTGCGCGTCGTGATGCTCGGCGGCGTCGCGATGCTGGTGGCGGCGGCCTCCGTCGTCATCGTCCAAGACCGCGCGCGCGAGGTTCCGGTCGGGGCCGTGCTCGAAGCCGACGAGCACACGCCACTGACGACGACCCTCTCGGCCCAGCCCGTCCCGAGCACGGGCCTGCTCGACGACGAAGGCGCCGACAAGGAGCGCTGAGGCGGCCGGGCCCGACGACCCGAGCGCGCCCCCGGCGCGGCGAGGTTCCGAAGCATGCGAAGGAAATCAACTCTTCTGCTCCTGTCTTTGGCGGCCTGCCTGCTCTGCGCCGACCGCGCGCTCGCGTGCTCGTGCCTCGCGCCCGGCCCGCCCTGTAACGCCTACGGCTCGGCGGCGGCCGTCTTCGTCGGCACGGTGACGGGCGTGAGGGAGAAGCCGCGCACCGAGCAGGATATGGACTGGGCGCCGCGCGTCTTCACGTTCGCGGTCGAGCAGGCGTTCCTCGGGGTCGAGGGCGCGCGCGCCGAGGTCTCGACCGGGCTGGGCGGCGGCGACTGCGGCTACGACTTCCGGCGGGGCCAGAGCTACCTCGTCTACGCCGGCCGCGACGAGAAGGGCGGGCGCCTCGTGACGGGCATCTGCACGCGCACGCGGCCCGCCTCGGAGGCGGCCGAGGATTTGGAGTTCCTGCGCGGGCTGCCGGGGCGCGAGCCGGGCGTGACCATCTCGGGCCGCGTCGAGCGCCAGCGCCGGGAAGCGGGCGCGGACGGCGCGCGGAAGAACGAGCCGCTGGCCGGGGCCGCGCTCGTCGTCGAGGGCGAGGGCGTGCGGCGCGAGCTGCGCGCCGACGACCGCGGCCGCTTCAGCCTCCCCGGCCTCAAGCCCGGCGCGTACAAGGTGAGACTCACGCCGCCCGAGGGCCTGTTCGCCTACCAGACCGAGCAGGAGGTGAGGGTGGGCGACCGCGGCTGCGGCGTCGCCGACTTCTACGTCGTGGACGACGGGCGCATCGGCGGCCGCGTGACCGACGCGGCCGGCCAGCCCGTGCCGAAAATCCTCCTCGACCTCGTCCTCGCCGAGAAGGTCGGCGCCGGCGACTCGCCGCTCTACGCCGAGGCGGACGAGGAGGGGCGCTTCGAGTTCAAGGCGCTGCCGCCGGGCCGCTACTTCTTAGGCGTGCGGATCGACGAGGGCGGGCGCGCCCTGTCCGGCAACCCCAACGCGGAGTTCCCGCGCACCTTCTACCCCGGCGTGGCCGAGGCGTCCGAGGCCGTCGCCATCACGGTCGGCGAGGGCGAGCGCGTCGCGGGCAAAGACCTGCGGCTCGGGCCGCGCCTGATCGAGAGGACGATCACCGGCCGCGCCGTGTTCGCCGACGGGCGGCCCGCGGGCGGGGCCAACGTCCTCTGCCACAACCTGACCTACGGCTCGGACTGCGAGTCGGGGGCCGCGGCCGACGCCGAAGGCGCTTTCACGCTCCGGGCCTCCGCCGGCTTCGACTACCTCGTCAAGGCTTTCGTCAACCTCGAAGGCGGGCGGCAGATGCACGCCGAGTGGGCCGACGTGCCGGCGGGCACGGAGGCCGCGGAGGTCGTGCTGCGCGTGACGGAGGAGAACGGCAACTGCGCGCGCTGCTGGGCGCGCGAGTTCGCGCGGCGGAAGCGTCAGGCGCCGCCGCGCTGACCCGAAAGGATTCGATGAAGATGAACAGAATGGTTTCGCGCGCCCGCGCGCTCGGCCTGCTCGCCGCCCTGCTCTCCGCGGCCGTCCCCGCGCCCGCGCGCCAGCAAGCGCCGCGCGACTTCTCGAAAGAGTCGGCGCGCGCCGACGTGCCCCAGTGGGTGAAAGGCGGCGTCGTCTACGAAATCTTCCCGCGCGTCTTCTCGGCCGGGGGCGACTTCGACGGCGTCACGGCGCAGCTCGACCGCCTGAAGGAGCTGGGCGTCAACATCCTCTGGTTCATGCCCATCCACCCGCTCGGGCGGGAGAAGAAGAAGGGCACGATCGGCAGCCCCTACGCCGTCCGCGACTTCTACGCCGTCAACCCCGACTACGGCACGGCCGAGGACTTCAAGCGGCTGGTGCGCGAGGCCCACCGCCGCGGCCTCAAAGTCTTCATCGACATCGTCGCCAACCACACCGCGTGGGACAACGTGATGATGAAGACGCCGGAGTTCTACGTCCGCGACCCGCGGACGGGGGGGATAAACTCGCCGCACGACTGGACGGACGTGGCCGAGCTGAACTACGAGAGCCCGGCGCTCCGCAAGTACATGACCGACATGCTCGTCCACTGGGTGCGGGAGTTCGACCTCGACGGCTTCCGCTGCGACGTGGCGGCCGAAGTCCCGACCGACTTCTGGGAGCAGGCGCGCGCCGAGCTGGAGAAGGTCAAGCCGGACATCGCGCTCCTCGCCGAGTCGGACCGGCCCGAGCTGCTCGTGCGCGCCTTCGACTTCGACTACGCGTGGCCGATGCACGGCGCGCTGGGCGACGTGCTGCACGGCCGGCGGCCCGCCTCGGCCGTGCGCGAGACGTGGGCCTCGGACGCGGCCAAGTACCCGCGCGGGGCCCTGCGGATGCGCTTCACAGACAACCACGACGAGCGGCGGGCCATCGCGCGCTTCGGCGAGCCGGCGGCGCTCGCGGCCTCGGCCCTGATGCTCACGCTCGACGGCGTGCCGATGCTCTACAACGGGATGGAGGTGGGCGACACGGCCGAGTCGGGCGACCCGGCGCTCTTCGAGCGGCTGATGATCTTCTGGCCCATCGTCAAGCGGCGGCCGCACTTCCCGCGCTTCTACCAGCGGATGATCGCGCTGCGCCGCGCCCACCCGGCGCTCCAGCAGGGCGAGGTCGTCTGGGTGAAGAACGCCGACGAGTCGCGCGTCCTCACCTTCCTGCGCCGCGCCGGGGGCGAGGAGTTTTTGGTCGCCGTCAACTTCTCGAAGGAGCCCTTCACCGGACTCGTCGAGGCGGCCGGCGACTTCGCCGACGTGACGCCCGACATCCACGCCGCGACGCCTGCGCCCGCCCCGCCGCGCCCCGCCGCGCTCCCCGCGCTCGCGCTCGACGCGTGGGGCTTCCGGATTTTCAGGAGGCAGAGGTAAAGCCGCGCCGCGCGGGCGGCCGTGTCAGCACGGAGTTCGCCGGGCGGGCGCGGAGAGGGGGCGGAGAAAGACGGTCGTCTTCTCCGCCCCCTCTCGCGTCCCTCTCCGCGCCTCCCGCGTTGAAACCGGCTTACGGCTTACTCGGTCACAGGCCGCCGCCGCTCACCGCCGAGCCCTCCTCAACCCGACCGCCTTCATCGCCCGCGGAATCTCTTCGTTAGACATGAACCACTTCCACACGCGACCCGACCGCAGGTTCTCGGCGCTCAGTAAGGTGATGCCGAGGTCGATGCCGATCACGTCCGGGTTCGTCCAGTCGTTGTTCGGGTTGAAGGCGTCGGTGAAGCCGTAGCGGCCGTAGACGCGCGCGCCGTAAGTCTCTTTCATCGCGCGCAGGGCGCGCACGGTGATGTCGGGCGTGAACATCAGGGAGCCCGCGGCGGCGCACGGCACGACCGTGCCGTCGATGTCGGGGTGGCGCGGCGGCCCGCCCCACGCGACGTAGCCGCGCGCGCTGTCCGACGCCGTGACGCCCCACACGTCCTCCGTGTAGCCGGGGAACTCGCCCGCGAGGTCGAGGCAGAACCGGCGGTGCGCGCGCGTCGCCTCGGCCGAGTTCTCGAAGTAGTCGGTGAACGGGTACCAGCCCTCGCGCCAGCCGCGGAAGTCCACCCACGCGTGCGAGAACTGGTGCGTGAAGAGCGGGGCGTCGCCGAGGTAGGTGTGGCCGGCGTAGGTCATGCGCTTGCGCGCCCACGCGCGCCAGACGCCGGGCCCCACCGCGTGAGTGGGCGAGCTGACGGCGAGCAGTTGGAGGATCAGGTGCTCGCTGTAGGTGTCCCAGTAGTGCGGGATGAAACCCGTTTCGGTACGCCAGCCGTGCGAGAACATCTCCCCGCCCGTCAGCATCCACGGGAAATCGACCCACTCGTAAATGCGCGTCGCGAGGCGCGCGACCTCCGGCTCGCCGCCGAAGCAGCGCCGCGCCGTCAAAACCCCGCCGAGCAGCAGCGCCGTGTCTATGGAAGAGTATTCGCTCCGCCAGCGGCGCTCGCCCGTGCGCGCGTCCATCCAGTGGAGGAACCAGCCGCGCTCGCGCGGGGCGCGATCCGCCAAGAAGCGCAGCGCCACGAGCGCGCGGCGCGCGGCCTCCCGGCGCGAGACCCAGCCGCGCGCGGCCCCGACGCAGAGGGCCGTCAGGCCGAAGCCGGTCGCGGCGCTGCTCGCGCCGCGGAAGCTCGGGTGGCCCGCGGGGTGCGCCTCGCCCGACGCGCGCGCGCGGTCGAGGACGAGGCCGGTCTGCGGGTCTGCGTGGTCGAGGAAGTACTGGAAGGCGCGCCGCGAGAGGTCTTCGAGCAGAGCGTCGTCGGCGGCCGACAGGCGGTAAGCGCGCGGCGCGCGCCCCGGCCGGGGCTGGGCGGAGGCGCGGGCAAAATCAACGGGGGCGGACAGGAGCAGGAGCGCCGAAGTCAGGGCGCGGAGGGCGGAATCGAAGACGCGCCGCTGCTTACTCATCACTGTGCGCTCCGGCTTCCGCACGCTGTTCACCGCGCGGTGACGCGGAAGCCGTCTTCGAGGCCGCCGACCGAGCTGGTGCCGACGAAGACGCGGAACTCGCCCGGCTCGACCGTGAAGCGCATCCGCCGGTCGAGGAAGCCGAGGTGTTCGGGCGTGAGCGTGAAGGAGACGCGGCGGCGCTCGCCCGGCCGCAGCGTGACGCGCTCGAAGCCCTTCAACTCGCGCACGGGCCGCGTCACGCTCGCGGCCACGTCGCGGACGTAGAGTTGCACGACCTCGTCGCCGGCGCGGCGGCCCGTGTTCTCGACCTCGACCGTGACGACGACGCGGCCGTCCGGCCGAATCTGGCGGCCGCCGACTTGCAGGTTCGACAGGCGGAACTGCGTGTAGCTGAGGCCGTGGCCGAAGGGGTAGAGCGGGCCGACCGGCACGTCGAGATATTTCGACGTGTACTTCTGGTCGGTCGGCGGCCGCCCCGTGCTCTTCTGGCTGTAGTAGATGGGAACCTGCCCGACGTGGCGCGGGAAGGTGACGGGCAGCTTGCCGCCGGGGTTCGTGTCGCCGAAGAGCACGTCGGCGATGGCGTGCCCGGCCTGCGTGCCGGCGAACCACGTCTCAAGGACGGCGGGCGAGTTCTCGGCCACCCAGTTGATCGTGAGCGGGCGGCCGTTCATCAGCACGACGGCGTAGGGCTTGCCCGTCCGGTGGACGGCCTCGATTAACTCCATCTGGCGGCCGGGCAGGTCGAGCGAGGTGCGCGAGGCGGCCTCGCCGCTCATCTCGGCCGTCTCGCCGACGGCGACGATGACGGCGTCGGCGTCGCGCGCGACGCGCACGGCCTCGGCGATGGAGTCGGGCGAGGTCGGCGTGGTGGCGAGGCGCGCGGCCTCGGTGTTGGCGGCGCCGGCCACGTTCGTGCCGCCGGCGTTGGTGGCCGTCGGCGGCGGGGCGTCGTAGTTGCCGTTCGCGCCGCGCACGTCAATCGCCACGCCCTTCGCGTGCAGCACGCGCGTGCGCGGCGAGACTTTCGCGCGCACGCCCGCGAGCAGCGTCACCGTGTCTTCGGCCCGCCCGTCGCCCGTCCACGAGCCGAGCGGCGCTTTGGGGTCGTCGGCCAGAGGGCCGACGACGGCGACGCTCCGCAACTCCTTGCTGAAGGGCAGCGTCTCGCGCTCGTTCCTGAGGAGCACCATCGAGCGCACGGCCGACTCGCGCGCGGCGCGCAGGTGCTCCGCGCTCAGCAGCGTCGAAGCCTCGCGCGCCTCGTCCGCGTAAGGCCGCTCGAAGAGGCCGGCGCGGAACTTGACGCGCAGCACGCGGCGCACGGCCTCGTCAACGTCGGCCATCCGGATGCGGCGCGCGCCGAGGAGCCGCGCGCCGTGCTGGTTGTAGAGGCGGCTGACCATCTCCATGTCCACGCCCGAGGTCAGGCCGAGGCGCGCGGCGTCCGCGTCGTCGGCGGCGTAGCGGTGGTTGAGCATCTCGCGCACCGACTCGTAGTCGCTGACGACGAAGCCGTCGAACCCCCACTCGCCGCGCAGCACGTCGGTGAGCGTGAAGCGGTTGCCGGAGGTGGGCACGCCGTTGAGGTCGTTGAAGGCGCTCATGAAGGTGCCGACGCCGGCCTCGACCGCGGCCCTGAAGGGCGGGAAGTAGACCTCGCGCAGCGTGCGCTCGGAGATGTCCACGGTGTTGTAGTCGCGGCCCCCCTCGGCCGCGCCGTAGGCGACCCAGTGCTTGGCGCAGGCGACGACGCGGTCGGGGGCCGAGAAGTCGGCGCCCTGAAAGCCGCGCACGCGCGCGCGCGCCATCGCCGCCCCGAGGAAAGGGTCTTCGCCCGCGCCCTCGACGACGCGGCCCCAGCGCGCGTCGCGCGCGATGTCCACCATCGGCGCGAACGTCCAGTGGACGCCGGCC
>DATMVI010000195.1:0-3441 GCA_035563275.1 Pyrinomonadaceae bacterium | reverse complement strand
TGCGTCGCCTGCGGCTGGGCCAAGTCTCTGGCGCCCTGCGCCCGGGCCGGGCGGGGCGCGGGGCGCGGGCGGGCCGCCGTAGACTTCTTCGTCTGGGCGAAGGAGAGGAGGCCGAAGTTGTTCGAGCAGCAGACGGCCGCGACGAGGGCGGCGGCAAGGAGGCTGGAAGTCGTGAGTCTGTAAATCATCTATAACTCCTCCGCGTGGCTCGGGGAGCGACGCAAAGCGCGGAACGAGGTGGGCCGGGGAGAGAGTGTGGAACCCAGCGGAGGAGGCCACGCTCACTTCGGGAGTAAGCCCTGCGAGGCGGGCTCACGCGGGACGCGGTGTCGCGGCGATGTCGGGTAAGCCCGCCGCGGGGCTTTCTCAGGCGCGGGGTGAGGCGTCGGCCCCGGCCCGCTTCAGGCGCGGGTCACTCGTACCACAGCAGGAGCGTGACGAGCACGCCGTCGGGCCGCGGCGCGTTGACCGCGAAGACGGTCTGCGGCTGCGGGGCGGCGTGAACCAGCGCGCGGCCGCCCGCGCCGGCCCCCTCCCGCGAAATCTCGAAGGCCGCGTTCAGCTCGACCGAGGTGTAAGCCTGCCCCTCGCCGTCTTCGAGTTCCAACTCCTCGGACGGCCCCGCCCAGCGCGCCTCCAGAAGCCGCAAAAACTCTTCGGGGATGCGGACGCTGTCGGCGGGCACGGGGAGGTCTGTGAGCGGCCGGTCTGCGACGACGAGGACCAACTGCTCGGCGACGGGGCGGCGCGCGCGCGAAGGCGGCAAAAACTCGATGTAGTTCGGCCGGTCGCACAGGTCGGGGAACTCGACGGGGCGGCCGGGCGCGACGAAGTTTTGGCCGCCGCGCATCCGCCGCGTCGGGAAGATGAGGCTGACGGGGCCGAGCGTCCGGTCGGCGTAGACCTCGCGGTTGAGCACGTAGAGGTAGCCGGCGCGCACCGTCTCGATGCCGAGGCGCACGCGGTCGCCGGTGCGGAAGAGCGTGGAGGCCGAGACGCGCGTCGGGGGCGTGACCATCGTCGGCTGGCCGAGCGAGCGCGTGCCCTCGCCGCAGTCGGGCTGGAGCGGGTCGGCGAAGAGGGAGGCGGGCCGCAGCTTCCAGATGGTGACGCCGAGTTTCTGCGCGGCGTCGAGCGCGGCGGTCTGGGCGACCGGCTTCGGGCGCCTCCGCCGGCCCGACTTCACTCCGGCCGAGCCGCCGGCGGCGGGCCGCTTCGGAGGCTTCTCGTATTTCGCGCGCGAGCCGGAGTGGCGGCGGCGGGCCGCGGCGCGGTAGACGGGCCGCACGTCCGTCTTGGCCTTGGCGCGGGCGTCGGGGAAGAAGGGGAGAATCTGTCGCGCGCCGGTTTCCTCCTGCGGCCCGGCCGTCGCGTCCTGAAGCGCGCCGCGCGCCTCGCCGCCCGCGACCACGCACAGCAGCGCGAGCCAGCCGAGTCCGAAACGCAGCGCCCGCCCGAGATGTGGTCTCATGGAGTCTTCCCGCCCGGAATGGTTCTCGGGGTCGAGGCGCGCCGGAGTGGGAAACGTCGCGCGACCCGGCCATCCCGGGGAGTGTCGGAGTTGAAGTTGAACGAACGGATGTGAGAGCGACAGACCCGCGCGCGCGAATCGTGTGAAACAGTGGCGAGGCTCCGGGACGAGGAGGGCGGCCGCGAGAGGAAATCCTCCTGTTTAAACGCCGGAGAAGTTAACCCCTCGCGCCGCCCGTGTCAAGACCGTCGCGGCCCGCCGCGCGAAAAATAATCGGCGGGGGTTCAAGCGGGCAGGCGGCACTCGGGCCTGCGGGCCGCGGCCGACCCGAAGCGCAGGCGGTCGCTGACCCAGTCGGTCAAAATCACCAGCGCGTAGACGAGCGCGATGAGCGTCGAGAGGCGCGTGTAGAAACCTAGCTGGACGTTGTTGTAGATGGCCTGCCCGAGCCCGCCCCCGCCGACCAGCCCGAGCACGGTCGAGACGCGCAGGTTCATCTCCCAGCGCAGCACCGTGTAGCCGGCGAGCATCGGGCGGGCCTGCGGCCACATCGCCCACAGGAAAATCTGGAAGGGGCGCGCGCCCGCCGCGCGCAACGCCTCGACGGGCTTGGGCGGCGCTTCTTCGAGCGTCTCGGCGTAGAGCTTGCCGAGCACGCCGCCCGTGTGCAGCCCGAGGGCGAGCGTCCCGGCGAACGGCCCGAGCCCCACGGCGAGGATGCAGATGAGCACCCAGACCAGTTCGGGGATGGCGCGCAGCAGCGTGAAGACCGCGCGCGCCGCGTGGTAGGCGAGCCAGCGCGCGGCCAGCCCCGCGGCCGAACGACGCCCGGCCGCGTCGCGCGGGACGAACATCAAAGTCGAGGTGGCCGGCAGCGCCAGCGCCGCGCCGAGCGCGATCCCGATGAGCGTCCCCACGACCGAGATGCCCACGGTCTGGAAGAGCGGCGTGACCAGCCCGCGCAGAAACTCCGCCGACAGGTCGGGCGGGAACATCCTCGCGACGAAGCGGGCGACGCGCGCGCCGATGCCGGCGTCGAGCAGCGCCCCGTTCAGGAAGCCGACCGCGTAGAAGCTACAGGCGGCGGCGAGGGCGAAGAGCGGCACGACGGCGCGCGACCTGACGCGCGCCGCGACGCGCGAGGCGCGACGCCCGAAGGGCCGCCCGCCGACGCCCAAAGTCTCCTCCATCAGGTAGCGCACGGGCGAGCGCGCGGACACTTCGGCGCGCAGGCCGCGGCGGATGCGCCGGCTCAAGGCGTCGGTGGCCGTGAGCAGCACGACGAAGGCGAGGACGAGCGTGAGCACCTGCCCGTAGCTGAAGAGACGCATCGAGAGGTTGATCTCGTAGCCGAGGCCGCCCGCGCCCACGAACCCGAGCACCGAGGCCGCGCGCACCGCGCACTCGAAGTTGTAGAGCGTGTAAGCCGCCACCGAGGGCGCGGCCTGCGGCCAGACGGCGCGCAGGAAGATTTGCGCGCGCGTCGCGCCCGCCGCGTGTAGCGCTTCGAGCGGCCGCGGGTCAACGTCCTCGAACACGTCGCCGTAGACCCGGCCCAGCACGCCGCCGTAGCTGACCGCCAGAGCCAGCGTGCCCGAGAGCGAGCCTAGCCCCACGGCGACGACGAAGAGCAGCCCCCACATCAGGTCGGGGATGGCGCGCAGGAAGCCGAGCGCGGCGCGCGTCAGGCGGCTGAGCAGGGCGAGCAGGGTCGCCCCCGCGCCGGGCCTTTCGCCCGCGAGCAGCACGCCGCGACGCCACAGCGTCGAGGTGGCGAGGACGCCGAGCGGCAGCCCCAAGCCGACGGAGAGCGCCGCGCCCGCGACGGCGACGGCGACGGTCTGGAGGGTCGCCGCGGCGACGACGCCGAGGAAGTCCGCGGAGAGGTCGGGCGGGAAGAGTCCGCCGAGGAAGGCCCACACGGCGCGCGCCGACGCGGGGTCGAAGAGGGCCGAGGGGCGAACCTCCGC
>DATMVI010000194.1:0-10615 GCA_035563275.1 Pyrinomonadaceae bacterium | reverse complement strand
GTCGCGGTAGATCATGTCGCGCGGGATGCGCGACTCCTGCGAGATCACGTCGATGATGTGCTCGGGGCGCACCACCAGCGTGTCCGGCTCGTTGATCTCGACCTTGACGGCCGCCGTGTCGAGCCAGCCGATGGCCTTGTCGGGCAGGTGGAGGTTGCGTATGTACTTCGGGGCCATCTCCAGCGCCGTGTTGATGGCGTCGTCGGAGATGGTCACGGAGTAGTTGCGCTCAAGGCGCGGCCGCAGGCCGAAGAGAATCTCGCGCGTCTCGGCGATGGACGGCTCGGAGACCTTGACGAGGCGGAAGCGGCGCGCGAGCGCCTCGTCCTCGCCGATGTACTCCTTGTACTCCGTGATGGTCGTCGCGCCGACGATGCGCATCTCGCCGCGGGCGAGGGCGGTCTTGAACATGTTGGCGGCGTCGGACGAGGTGCCGAGCGCGGCGCCCGCGCCGATGATGGTGTGGGCCTCGTCGATGAAGAGGATCAGGTTGTCGCGCTCCTTGACCTCGTCGATGATGCCCTTGATGCGCTCCTCGAACATGCCGCGCAGCATCGTCCCCGCCACGAGCCCGCCCATCTGCAACTGCACGACGTGCGTGCCGCGCAGGCGCGACGGAACCTTCTCGGGTTCGAGCTCGATCAGGCGCGCCAGCCCCTCGACGACGGCGGTCTTGCCGACGCCCGGCTCGCCGACGAGCATCGGCGAGTTGGCGCGCTCGCGGTGGCAGAGGATTTCGATCATCTGCTGGATTTCCTGCTCGCGCCCGATGGTCGGCGGCAGCTTGTCGGCCCGCGCCAGACGGTTGAGCGACACGCCGAAGTGCTTGAGGTACGGAGGCAGCTCGAACTTCTTCTTGTACTCCTCCTCCTGCTGCTCGCGCGTGCGCACGCGCGCCCGCACCTGCTCGACCACGGTCTCGGGGTTGGCCCCGAGGTTGCGCAGCACGCCCATCAGCGCGCTCGTCTCGTCCTGCGAGAGCGCCATGAAGAGGTCTGTGGCCTCGATGGTCTTGCGCCCCTGCGCGCGGGCGCGCTCCATCGCCTTCTTGAACAGCTCGATCGTCTCGGGGGCGATGCGGATGCCCTTGTTGACGTTCTGGTAGCGCGAGTTCTCCAGCCGCTTCTCGATAAGCACTTTGACCGAGCGCGGGTCGAGCGAGAGGTCGCGCATGGTCGAGTTGAAGAGGTCGGCCTCCTCGGTCGCCAGCCCGTTGAGGATGTGTTCCACCGCGATGTAGTTTTGGTCACGGCGGCGCGACTCCTGCACCGCGTGTTCGAGCACACGCTGACCGCTCTCGGCGAAACGATCTTTGTAAGTTCCCAGATCAATCATTGCGTCTTCCTTTTGCACCGCCGGGCCGCCTTCGGAAACGGCTCGCCCGGCTCGTTCACATCAGCCAATAACGCTCAAACGCGGGCGGCGCAATCGCCCTTCGATAACTCCGCGACAGGTTCGCCACAATGCCCTGCGTTCGGCCTCTGTTTAGATGCAATGCGCGCTGCGAGGTGTGCCCGTTCGTCCGTCAACGTCCCGTCGCGCTTCCGGACATCCCGACTATAACACAACTGGCGCGCAGCAAATTTAAAGCCACCAGAAAGGCGTAAATCGTAAATCGTGGGCCGCCGGTCGAAACTGCTCCGGCCGGCCGGCGGCCCACGATTTACGATTTACGAGTTTACGCCTTTTTATTTTCAGAAGTCGTAGTCTTCGCCGCCCGGCATCGGGGGCGCGGCGGCCCGCTTCGGCTCGGGCGCGTCCGTGACGGCTGCATCAGTTGTGAGCAGCAGGCCGGCGATGGATGCAGCGTTTTGCAACGCCGTCCGCACCACCTTCGTCGGGTCGATGATGCCGGCCGCGAAGAGGTCTTCGAACTCGCCCGTGGCCGCGTTGTAGCCGACCGAACCCTTCGACTCCTCGACCTTGCCGATGACGACGGCCCCCTCCACGCCCGCGTTCTCGGCGATGCGCCGCAGGGGTTCTTCGAGCGCGCGCCTGAGCAGGCGGACGCCCGTGCGCACGTCGCCGGCCTCGTCGTCCTCGACTTCGAGCTTATCGAGCGCCTTGGCGGCGCGCACCAGAGCGACGCCCCCGCCCACCACGATGCCCTCCTGCGAGGCGGCGCGCGTGGCGTTGACGGCGTCGTCGACGCGCATCTTCTTCTCCTTCATCTCGGTCTCGGTGGCCGCGCCGACGCGGATCACGGCGACGCCCCCGGCCAGCTTGGCGAGGCGCTCCTGCAACTTCTCGCGGTCGTAGTCCGAGGTGGTCTCCTCGATCTGGCGGCGGATGGTCGCCACGCGCCCCTCGATGTCCTTGCGCCGGCCCGCGCCCTCGACGATGGTCGTGTTGTCCTTGTCCACGATGACGCGCTTGGCGCGGCCGAGGTCTTCGAGCGTCACCGATTCGAGCTTGATGCCGATGTCCTCGGTGATGACGCGCCCGCCCGTGAGGGTGGCGATGTCTTCGAGGATGGCCTTGCGGCGGTCGCCGAAGGCCGGGGCCTTCACCGCGCAGACCTTGACCGTGCCGCGCAGGCGGTTGACGACGAGCGTGGCGAGCGCGTCGCCCTCCACGTCCTCGGCGATGATGAGGAGCTGGCGGCCCTGCTGCGCCACCTGTTCGAGGAGCGGCAGCATGTCGCGCATGGCCGAAATCTTCTTCTCGTGGAGCAGGATCAGGGGCTCTTCGAGCGCGGCCTCCATGCGGTCGGGGTTGGTGACGAAGTAGGGCGAAAGGTACCCGCGGTCGAACTGCATGCCCTCGACGAGGTCGAGCTCGGTCTGGAGGGTCTTCGACTCCTCGACGGTGACCACGCCGTCGCGGCCGACCCGGTCCATCGCCTCGGCGATCAGCTCGCCCAGCTCGCGGTCGTTGTTGGCCGAGACGGCGGCGACGTTCGTCAGGTCGTCCTTGCTCTTGACGTTCTTCGAGAGGCGTTCGAGTTCGGCGACGGCCGCTTGGACGCCGAGCTGGAGGCCGAGCTGGAGCCGCATCGGGTTCGCGCCGGCCGTGACGTTCTTGACGCCCTCGCGGAAGATGGCCTGCGCGAGCACGGTGGCGGTCGTCGTCCCGTCGCCGGCGATGTCGTTGGTCTTGGTGGCGACCTCCTTGACCATCGCCGCGCCCATGTTCTCGTACTTGTCCTTGAGCTCGATCTCCTTCGCCACCGTGACGCCGTCCTTCGTGATGACGGGCGAGCCGAACTTCTTGCCGAGGACGACGTTCCTGCCCCGCGGCCCGAGCGTCACGCGCACCGCGTTCGCCAGCACGTTCACGCCCTGCAACATCGCGCGCCGCGCGTCCTCACGAAACTTCAAATCCTTCGCTGCCACTTTGGTCTCCTTAAAAAATAGTCAGTAGACGGTAGCCGGTAGCAGAACTTTCGTTAACGCGTCGTTCGCGTCAGCGTCAGCGCTCCCGATGCGGAGCCCGCTGACTGCTGTCTGCCGGCCACTTCGATTTATTCCCCCGCGCCCTTCTTCTCGCTCTTCGCGCGGCCGACTTGGACGCGGGCGGGGCGGAGGAGTTGGTTGCCGATGCGGTAGCCGCGGCTGTAGACGGCGGTCACTTGGCCCTCGCGCTCGGGTTCGACTTCCGCGGTGTCCACGGCCTCGTGAAGCTCGGGGTCGAAGGTCTGGCCGGCGGCCTCAATCGCTTCGGCCCCGGACTGCGCGAGCGCGTTCTCGAAGCCGCTGATGGTGCCGCGCAGCCCGTCGAGCAGAGATTCCGGCGTGCCGCCGGCCTCGGCCGCTTCGAGCGCGCGGCTGAGGTTGTCCACGACGGGCAGGAGCGAGGCGAGGAAGGCCGCCTTCTCGCGCGCGGCGCGCTCGTCGGCCGTGCGCGCGAGGCGCTGCCTGACCTCGTCGGTCTCGCGGCGGAGTTCGGCGCGCACCTGCTCGAAGCGCGCCTGCACGTCCAAGACCTTCTGCTCGGCGGCGCGGGCGCGCGCCTCAAGCTCTTCGACGTAGCTCGGCTTCAGGCTCGGCCCCGCGCCCTCGCCTCCGGCCGGCTCGTCGGCCAGCCCCTCGACGTTGATGCGCCGGCGGTCGTTGACGCGAACCCGCTCGCCCTCGTCAGACTCCGCGCCCTCCCAGCGAGACTTCCCGTTGGCCTTCCTCTCGTCCATCTCTTCCTTCTTCTTCCCCCTGCGGAAAGATACCATACGCATTAAGTCCGGAGTCCGGGGGCCGAAGCCCGGAGCCGAAGGCGAGTCTTCGGCTCCGGGCTTCGGCCCCCGGACTCATTTGATGTCAATCCTGAGGCGTCGCTCCTTCGGCTCGGCGCGCTTGGGCAGGCGGAGCGTGAGAACGCCGTCCTTATAATCGGCCGTGATGGCTTGGCGGTCAACCGCGTCGGGGAGGCTGAAGGTGCGGACGAAGCGGCCGTGCGGGCGCTCGCCGCGGCGCACGTCGCCGCCTTCGCGCGGGGCGCGCTCGCCCCGGATCGTCAGCCGCCCGTCGTCGAGGCTCACGTCGAGCCCGTCGCGGCGGATGCCGGGCAGGTCGAGCGCGACGGTGTACGCGCCCGCGTCCTCGTAAACGTCGGCGGCCGGCAGCCAGTCGGCGCGCTCGATCTCGGCCTCGTCGCCCGCGGGCTCGCCGGGGCGCGCGCGCCGGTCGGCCGCCTCCTCGAACAGACGGTTCATGCGATCCTGCAACGTGAACAAATCCCGCACCGGGTCCCACCTGTGTCTCATGTCAACCTCCGGAAGATGGGTGTCAGGTGCCGGGGGAGACAGGCCGCTCCGGCCCGGCACCCGGCGCCCTTCTTTACGCCCTCGCCGCCTCGGCGGTCGTTTCGGTCGTGAACCGCAGCCCGTCGCCCCCGGCCGAGACGCGGACGGTCTGGCCGGGGATGATTTCGCCGCGCAGCAGGCGCGACGCGAGCGGGTTCTGGATGAGCGTCTGGATGGCCCGCTTCAGCGGCCGCGCGCCGTAGAGCGGGTCGTAGCCTTCGCGCGCCAGAAGCTGTTTCGCCGAGTCGTCGAGCGCCAACTCGACCTGCCGGTCAGCGAGCATGCGGCGCAGGCGTTCGAGCTGAATCTCGATGATGCCGCCGATCTGCTCGCGCGAGAGCTGGTGGAAGATGACGATGTCGTCGACGCGGTTGAGGAACTCCGGCTTGAAGTGGCCGCGCAAGACCTGCAAGACCTCCTCGCGCACCTCGCGCTCGTCCTCCTCGCGCTCGAACGCCTCCTGTATCTCGCGGCTGCCGAGGTTCGAGGTCATAATCAGCACCGTGTTCTTGAAGTCCACGGTGCGACCCTTCGAGTCGGTCAGCCGGCCGTCGTCGAGGATTTGCAGCAGGACGTTGAAAACGTCCGGGTGCGCCTTCTCGATCTCGTCGAAGAGGACGACCGAGTAGGGCCGCCGCCTCACGGCCTCGGTCAACTGCCCGCCCTCCTCGTAGCCGACGTAGCCCGGCGGCGCGCCGATCATGCGCGCGACGGCGTGCTTCTCCATGTACTCGCTCATGTCGAGGCGGATCATGGCGCGCTCGTCGTCGAACATGAACTCGGCGAGCGCGCGCGCCGTCTCGGTCTTGCCGACGCCCGTGGGGCCGAGGAAGATGAACGAGCCGATGGGCCGGTTCGGGTCTTGGAGCCCCGCGCGCGCGCGGCGCACGGCGTTGGCGACCGCCGTCAGGGCCTCCTCCTGCCCGATGACGCGCGCGGAGAGGCGGTCTTCCATCGTGACGAGCTTCTGCATCTCGCCTTCGAGCATCTTCGAGACGGGCACGCCCGTCCACTTGGCGACGACCTGCGCCACGTCCTCCTCGTCAACCTCCTCCTTGAGGTAGACGCCCTCGCTCTGCGCCTCGGCGAGCTTCGCCTGATCGGCCTCGAGCTGCTGCTGGAGGCCGACGATCTGGCCGTAGCGGATTTCGGCGACGCGGCCGAGGTCGCCCGCGCGCTCGTACTGCTCGGCCTGAATCTTGAGCTGCTCGACCTCCTCCTTGGCCCTGCGGATGCGCTCGATGATCTCCTTCTCCGACTGCCACTTCGCCTTCATCCCGGCCGAGCGCTCGCGCAAATCGGCGATGCGCTGCTCGATCTCGGAGCGGCGCGCTTTCGAGCGCTCGTCCTCCTCGCGCTGCAAAGCCTGCCGCTCGATTTCGAGCTGCGTGATCTCGCGCTCGATCTGGTCGATCTCGACGGGCAGGCTGTCGATCTCGATGCGGAGGCGCGAGGCCGCCTCGTCGATGAGGTCGATGGCCTTGTCGGGCAGGAAGCGGTCCGTGATGTAGCGGTTCGAAAGGGTCGCCGCGGCGACGATGGCCGAGTCCTTGATGCGGACGCCGTGGTGCACCTCGTAGCGCTCCTTGAGGCCGCGCAGGATGGCGATGGTGTCCTCGACTGTCGGCTCGCCGACGACGACGGGCTGGAAGCGGCGCTCAAGGGCCGCGTCCTTCTCGATGTGCTTCTTGTACTCGTTGAGCGTCGTCGCGCCGACGCAGCGCAGCTCGCCGCGGGCCAGCGCCGGCTTCAACATGTTCGAGGCGTCAATGGCGCCTTCGGCCGCGCCCGCGCCGACCAGCGTGTGCAGCTCGTCGATGAAGAGGACGATCTGGCCCTGCGAGTTCTCGATCTCTTTCAGGACCGCCTTCAGGCGATCCTCGAACTCGCCGCGGTACTTCGCCCCGGCCAGCATCGAGCCGAGGTCGAGCCCGACGAGCCGCTTGTTGCGGAGCGTCTCGGGCACGTCGCCGGAGACGATGCGCTGCGCCAAGCCCTCGACGATGGCGGTCTTGCCGACGCCCGGCTCGCCGATCAGCACGGGGTTGTTTTTGGTGCGGCGCGAGAGGACTTGGATGGTGCGGCGGATTTCGTCGTCGCGGCCGATGACGGGGTCGAGCTTGCCCTGCCGGGCCAGCTCCGTCAGGTCTTTCGCGTACTTCGAGAGCGCCTGATAGTTGGCCTCGGCGTTCTGGTCGGTGACGCGCGCGCCGCCGCGCATCTGCTCGACGACCTTCGAGAGGTCGCCGCGGTTGACGCCGTGCTGGCGCAGGACGCGGCCCGCCGCGCCGTCCTTCTCGTCGGCGACGGCCAGCAGAAGGTGCTCGGTCGAGACGTACTCGTCCTGCATCTTCTCCGCCTCTTTCTGCGCCGCCTGAAAGACCTGCGTGATGCGCGGGCTGAAATACTGCTGGCCGCCCTGCACCTTCGGGAAGCGGCCGACGGCCGCCTCCACGTCGTTGACGACGACCTGCACGTTCGCGCCGAGCTTGCCGAGGATCGGGCGCACCACGCCTTCGGGCTGTTCGAGCATGGCGAGCAGAAGGTGCTCGGGCTCGACCTGCTGGTGCTGGTTCCGCTCGGCCGCCTCGATGGCCGACTGGATGGCCTCCTGCCCGCGCAGTGTGAAACGGTCTAAACGCATACTTCACTAAAACCTTTACTGACGGAAACCCTTGTCCCCTCCGGCGGAGGTGAACATTCTCCGCCGCGGCTCTCGGGCGGGGCAAGCGGCGGGCAGCCCCGTGCCGCTCGGACGGCGCGAAAGCTGCCCGCCGCCGGCGCGCGCCGACGGGCCGGCGACCGGCCCCGTCGTTTAGCTGTTCGCGGCCTTCGACTTCGACGCGCCCGAAGGCTCGGGCTTGGCCTCGATGGCCTTCTGCGTCCGGCCCTCGGCCTCGCCGGCGATCTCGATGCGGCGCGCCTTGACCTCCTCGCGCTTCTTCAGCACGACGCGCAGGACGCCGTTCTTGTACTCGGCCGAGGCGGCCTCGGGCGTGACGGTCTGCGGCAGCGTGAAGGAGCGCGTGAAGGTGCCGTAGGAGCGCTCGACGCGGTGGTAGTTGTCCGCCTCGTCCCTCTTCTCGAAGCGCCGCTCGCCGCGCAGCGTCAGCACGTTGTTCTCAATCGTCAGCTCGAAGTCCTCGCGCTTCATGCCCGGCAACTCGGCTTCGAGCACGATCTCGTCCTTGTTCTCATAGATGTCCACGCCCGGCGTCCAAGCGCCGCGGGCGATGCCGTCGTCGCCGAACGAGCGGGAAAAGCTCGACGAGAACAGGCGGTTCACTTCGTCCTGAAGCGTCCTCAGGTCGCGGAACGGGTCGTAACGGGTAATGCTCATGGTCAGCCTCCAAATAATTCTCTGAATTTTTGGCTCCGAACAGCCGGGCGACGCCTGACGGGCGGTCGCGGCGGGCTGTGAGCACGACGCAATAATAAAGATTGAGTCCCTTCTTGTCAAGTCTCGCGAAAGGGGTTCGCTGTCCCGAAAACGGTCGGTGGGCCTCGGGTAGTTTTAGGTAGGTAAAATTGAACAAACCGGGCGCTCTGTCGTATATAATTACGCTCTTCGTGAAAGATTCCGAATATAGTTCGGATTAGGATGTAAGCGACGGGAGCGATAATCCGGACTTGAAAAGCTTATCGGGAGGGGGAGAGCGACGATGATTGACGAAAAGGACGCGCGAATTCTGGAGGTTTTGCAGCGGGACGGGCGCGTGACCAACGTCGAGCTGGCGCGGGCCGTCGAGCTGACGCCGTCGGCCACGCTGGAGCGCGTGCGGAAGCTGGAGGAGCGCGGCCTCGTCAAAGGCTACGCGGCCCTGCTCGCCCCCGAAGCGCTCGGGCTCGGACTTTTGGCCTTCATCTTCCTGCGCGTGGACGATAAAGAGGACTTGGTGGGGCGCGCCGAGGGCACGGCGGAGGCGCTGGCGGCATTGCCGTCGGTGCTGGAGCTGCACCACTTGGCGGGCGAGGATTGTTTTCTGGTCAAGGTGCGGGCGCGGGACACGGACGATCTGTACCGCATCCTGCGCGACGAGCTGGGGCCTTTCAAGAGCATCAAGAGCACGCGGACGACCATCGTGCTCAAGACGGTCAAGGAGACGGTGCGCTTCCCTCTGAAGCGAGAAGGGGCGGGTGACTGATGACGGGCAGGGAGAAGCTGGGGGCCTACGGGGCTTGGGCGGCGGTCTGTTTCTTCTGGGGCACGACGTATCTGGCGATCCGCGTCGGGCTGGAGTCGTTCACGCCGATGCTTCTGGCAGGGTTGCGCTTCCTCGCCGCGGGCGGCGTGCTCTTCTTCGTGATGGCCCGGCAGCAGAACGTGCGCCTGCCGAAGGGGCGCGAGTGGTTAGACCTCAGCGTGGTCGGGCTGCTTTTGCTGGGCGTCGGCAACGGCGCGGTGGTGTGGGCCGAACTGTGGGTGCCGAGCGGGATGGCGGCGCTTTTGGTGGCGACTTCGCCTTTCTGGGTCGTCGGCATCGAGCGCCTGCGGAGGGACGGCGAGCGCGTCGGGGCGCGCGGTCTGGTCGGGATGCTCGTGGGGTTCGCGGGGCTGGGGTTGCTCGTCGGGCCGCAGCTCTTCGGGGCCGAGCTGGGCGGCTACTTCCTTCTGGGGGCGATCCTGATTCAGATCGGGTGTTTCACTTGGTCGGCCGGGTCGATCTACGCCAAGCACCGGCCGACGGGCGTGACGCCGCTGATGGCGGCGGCCGCGCAGATGCTCATCGCGGGCGTCGTCCTGACGCTGCTCGGCACCGCGATGGGCGAGTGGGGCGAGATGCGCTTCAGCGCGCGCAGCGCCGGGGCGCTCGCTTACCTCGTGGTGTTCGGCTCCATCGTGGCCTACAGCGCCTACACCTACGCGGTGCAGAAGCTGCCGCTCTCGCTGGTGACGACCTACTCGTACATCAACCCGGTCATCGCCCTCCTGCTCGGGTGGCTTCTGCTGGACGAGTCGCTCGGCTGGCGCGAGGCCGTGGGCGGCTTCATCATCCTCACCGGCGTGGCGCTGGTGAAGACCTCGCCGAAGGAGCTGGGGCGGCTCGCCGGGTACGTGCGGGGAAAGCTTAACGGCGGCGGCCACGTCGAGTCGTACGTCTCGCGCCCCGAGCCGCCGCGCGGAGAGTTCCGAGCGCTGCTGAGTTAACGAACAACCGGGGGCCGAGAAGGCCAGAGGCGGGGAAGGGGGACGAAGGCCACGGTGGCCTTCGTCCCCCTTCCCCGCCTCTCGATTTTTTTGCCTCCCGCCTCTCGCCTTCCGTGACCCTGCGCGCCCCGGCGGGCGGCCCCCGGTCGCTTCAGGTGAGGCGGAAGAAGCGTTTGATCTTGTCGAGGAGGCTGGCGGGCGTCTCGTCGTGGCCGTCGGCGGCGGCGGCGTTGGCGGCGAGGCCGGCGCGGCGCTCGTTGATGGTGTGGCTGAGGGACTCGACGAGGTCGGGGTTGTTCTCGAAGAGGTTGCGCATCGCCTCGTGGTCGATCTCCAGCACCTCCGTCTCCTCGACGGCGACGATGTTGGCCGTGCGCGGCTCGCCGGTGAAGAGGCCCATCTCGCCGAAGAAGTCGCCCTCGCCGAGCCGCTTGAGCGTGCGCGTCTGGCCGTTGTTGTCCACGCGCACGTCGACGCTGCCGCGGTGGACGACGTACATCGAGGCGGCGGTGTCGCCGGCGCGGATGATCGTCTCGCCGGGGGCGAAGACGCGGCCGCAGGCGTTCGAGGCGAGCGCGCCGAGCTCGTCCGAGGAGAGCGGCGAGAAGATGTCCAGGGCCGAGAGCCGCTCGGTGAGGCTCCCGAGCCCGTCGCCGTCGTGCGCGTCGGCCGGCACCATGTGGAGCGTGCGTGTGGGGAAGGGGAAGGTCAGCCCGGCGCGGCGGAAG
>DATMVI010000193.1:0-4049 GCA_035563275.1 Pyrinomonadaceae bacterium | reverse complement strand
TTCCGGCCGACGCTCAGGCGAGGCCCCGTCACGCATCACGCGCCGTTCCCGGCGCCGACGGCGGTCGCGCGCGCGCAGGCGCTCTTCCTCGGCGGCCTCGTCGAAGAGGCGCGCCGCCGCGTCGAACGGCTCTGGCGGCAGACGCGCGGCGGGCAGGCGCTCGCGCGCGAGGAGTTGGCCGAGCTGACGGCCGTCTTCGGGCGCAGGACGCTGGCGCTCGTCGGCCTCGCCGCGGCGGCGGCCCCGAGGGATCGCCACCGGCAGGACGCGCGCGCGCAGGCCGCGGCGCTGGGCCGGCTCGTGATGCGCTTCGACGAGTTTTTGCTGAAGAAGTCGCGGCGCGTCGAGACGCTGCGTGGGCGGGCGCTCGGCGGCTACACGCTCGGCGACGAGGAGCGCGAGGAGGTCGCGGAGATGTTCGGCGCGCTCGGGGCCGCCGGGCTCGGCCTCATGGACGCGCTCTCGCTCGGCCCCGCCGCCGCGGCTCTGAGGCAGCAGCCGACCGAGGCGCTCCCGGCCATAAGCATCTGTCGCGTGCCCGGCGAGGACGACGACTTGCGGGGCCGCCTCGGCGACCCCGGCGCGTGTTGGGAGCCGCGCCGCAGCCTCCTCGAAAGCGATGCGGGTCAGTTCCACTTCGTCGCCGAGATGGACGAAGGGGGGCGCGCCCACCTGCGCTTCGGCGACGGCGAGAACGGGCACGCGCCGGAACCGGGCGAGGCGCTCCGCGCGACCTACCGCGTCGGCAACGGCGCGGCGGGGAACGTCGGCGCGGAGGCCATCCGGCACGTCGTCTTCCGCCAGAGGCACGACGGCGCGGGGCTGCGGGCGCGCAACCCCCTGCCCGCGCGCGGCGGGGTCGAGCCCGAGTCGGTCGCCAGCGTGAAGGCGCTCGCGCCGGGCGCCATCCGCAAAGACTTGCAGCGCGCCGTCATCGCCGCCGACTACGCGCGGCTGGCCGAGCGCGGGCGGGCCGACAGGGTGCAGCGCGCCGCCGCCGGGCTGAACTGGGCCGGGAGCTGGTACGAAATGCGCACGACCATCGACCCCCTCGACGCGGCCGAGGCCGACCCGGCGCTGCTCGGCGAGATCGAGGGCTCGCTCCACCGCTACCGCCGCATCGGCCACGACCTGAGCGTCGGCGGGGCGCGCTACGTCCCGCTCGACATCGCGCTCGAAGTCTGCGCCCTGCCCCATTACCTGCGCGGGCACGTCAAGGCGGCGCTGCTCGAAGTGTTCAGCAACCGCGCGCTGCCCGGCGGCCGCAGCGGCCTCTTCCACCCCGACAACCTGAGCTTCGGCGAGAGCATCTTCGCGAGCCGCCTGATCGCCGCGGCGCAGGGGGTCGAGGGCGTCGAGAGCGTGCGCCTGACTCGCCTCGGGCGGTTCTTCGAAGAGCCGAAAGGCGAGCTCGAAAAGGGCGTGCTGGAGATCGGGCCGCTGGAAGTCCCGCGCCTCGACAACGACCCCAACTACCCCGAGCGCGGCCGACTCGTGATCGACGTGGGAGGTGGAAGATGAACTCAGCCTGCGGGTGCTGCGAAGGCGTCGAGCCGCTCACGCCGGTCAGCCACGCCAACCGGCCCGGCCTGAGCGCGCTCGCCTACCGGGCCGGCACGCACGCGACGTTTCTGGAGACGATGCTCGCGCGCCTCTCAAGCCACGCGCTGCCCGCGCCGGCGAACGGCGGCGGGGCGGGCGAGCCGCCCCGCCCGCTCCTCGCGCTGAGGACGCGCGAGACTGCCGACGCGGCCGTCGCGTTTCTCGACGCGTGGGCGACCGTCGCCGACGTGCTGACCTTCTATCAGGAGCGCATCGCCAACGAGGGCTACCTGCGGACGGCCACCGAGCGGCTCTCCGTGATCGAGCTGGCGCGGCTGCTCGGCTACCGCCCGCGGCCCGGCGTGGCGGCCAGCGTCTACCTCGCCTACACGCTCGACGACGGGGCCGAGGCGACCATCGCCGCGGGCAGCGGCGCGCAGAGCACGCCGGCCGCCGGCGAGTTGCCCCAGACCTTCGAGACCGCCGAAGAGCTCCACGCGCGCGCCGAGTGGAACGTCTTCCGGCCGCGGCTGACGCGGCCGCAATCGCCGCGCGCCTCGCTCGACGCGGGCCGCCCCCTCTACCTCAAGGGCACGTCCACCAACCTCAAGCCGAACGACCCGCTGCTCGTCGACTTCGGCGTGCGGGACGTCGCCCCCGGCCTCTTCCGCGTCGTGAGGGCCGAGCCCGAACAGGCCGCCGCCCGCACGCGGGTCACGCTCCTGCCTTGGGCGTCGCCCGTCACCTCCCCCGCCCCCACGTCGCCGCCGTCGGAGCCCGTCGAGCCGCCGGCCGGGGTGGTGCTGCGCGCCATCGTCGAACGCTACCGCGCCGCCGCGGACTTCGGCGTCACGGCCGGCACGGCGACGGCCCGCCGCATCTTCGACCACCTCGACAGGCTGGCGGGCGGCCTCGCCCTCGACGACGCGCGGCTGTTGCGTCTCATCGAGTCCGTGCTGCCGCCTCTGCGAGAGGAGCATCGGCTGGCGCGCGAGGGCAACTTCACCAAGCTGGAGCCGTGGATCGGCGGCCTCGTCTTCGAGTTGACCGAACTGCTGCAAGAACTCACGCTGGACGTGACGGCGCCCGCGGCCGTCGCGGCGAGCGCGGCGCGCGCCACCTTCGAGGACGAAGGGTTGTTGACGGCGACGGCGAATGCGCCGCCGCCGCCTGCCCGGCCCGCCGCCCCGCAGCCCTCGCTGCTCGCGGTCGTGCCGCTGCTCGGCGCGCTGGCGGCCCCGCCCTCGGCGCAGCCGCGCAGCAAACAGCAGCTGGTGAAGAACGTCGCCGGCGCTTTCGCCCCCACCTCCGACAACCTCCCCAGACTGTTAGGGGCTATGCTGCCCGGCGTGGGGCCCGCGCTCTACCGGGCGTGGGACGCCGTGCCCGTCACGCAGCCCACGCCCGCGGTCGTCTATGCGTTGCGCACGCGCGCCTCGGTCTTCGGCCACAGCGCCCCGCTCGAACAGGTGCGCGACGAGCGCGGCGTCCTCAGGGAGCAGAGGGAGTGGACGCTCTTCAGGTTTTCCGGCGGTCAGGTGAACGAGAACTTCGGCATCACCCTCTCCCCCTCGATCGAGGTACAGAGGAACGACCGCGGGGCCGTCGTGCGTCTCTCCGTGACCGTCGAACTGACAGACCCGTCGGGCATCCGCCCGCCCATCACCTCGCCGACCGTCACGCAGCCGCTCGACAGCCCGCCTTTCGATGTCGTCCTGCCCGCGGCCGAGTCCGGCAGCGAGGCCGTCCGCGTCACCTTCTCGAACGTGCCGGACAAGTCGGCCCTGCGCGGGAGGCTCCAGTTCCAGTTCCGCCAGCGCGCGGTCACGGTGACGCTCGAAATCCGTGAAGACGGCGAGATGAGGGTGACGAGCCTCGGCAGCAACCCCACTGTCTTCGCGTTGCGGACTGCGTTCACCAGCCCCATGACGGGCGAGCGGGGCCGGTCGGAAATCATCATCAGCGGCGGCCTCAGAGGCGTCGTGGGCCGCGCGCCGACCGAACACCCGAACGTCGTCAGCCTCGACGCCACGTACAGCAGGATACTGCCCGGCGGCTGGGCCGTCATCGAGCGGCCGCCGACGGGCGCGGCCGGCACCGTCGCCGCGCCCGAGTTGCTGATCCGCCGGATCGAGCGCGTCGGCGAAGGCTCGCGCGCCGACTACGGGACGACCGCGAAGGGCACGCAACTCACCATCGGCGGCCCCGGCTGGATTCTGCCCGGCCGCGACGCCTTCGACGTGATTCGCAACACGTCGGTCTTCGCCGAGAGCGAGCCGCTGGAGCTGGCCGAGGAGCCGATTGATCCCGTCGCCGAAGACGTGTGCGGCAACCGGATCGATCTGGCCGAGTTGGTCGGCGGCCTCGAAGCCGGGCGCTGGATGATCGTCGCCGGCGAGCGCACCGACATCAGGCGCAAGGCCCGGCCGGCGCAGGCCCCGGCCCCGCGCGCTCTGTTAAAAGATTCCGGCGCCGACGACGCGCGCCGCGTCGCGTCGCCCGAGCCC
>DATMVI010000192.1:0-5017 GCA_035563275.1 Pyrinomonadaceae bacterium | reverse complement strand
CTGCGCCGCGGCGACGCCCGCGAGGGCGACGACGAAGACCGCGCCGAAGGCGAGCCGCCGGCTGATGTCCACGGGTGAGATTCTCATCGGCTGTTCCCCCCTCCGCCCGTCGTTTGCTGCGGCGGCGCGGCCTCGCCGCGGTAGTTGATGACGACGCGGTTGGCGTCGTTGAAATACTTCTTCATCACGCGCTGCACGTCGGCGGCCGTCACGGCCTGAAGGCGCGCGATGTCGGTGTTGACGCGGCGCGCGTCGCCCATGAGCACGGCGGCGCGGCCGAGGGCGTCGCCCTTGCCGTTGTTGGTCTCGCGCTCGCGGAGCTGGTTGGTGACGAGCTGGCTGACGGCCTTGTCCACCTCGGCCTTCGACGCCGGCTCGTCCTGCATCCGCTTGAGCTCGGCGAGCAGGGCGCGCTCGGCCTCCGAGGGCTGCTTGCCGCTGGCGAGGATCGAGGCGAAGTAGAAGAGGCCCTGATCCTCGCGCAGGTCGGCCGTGGCCCACGCGGCCTGCGCGACCTGCTGCTTGTAGACGAGCGACTGGTAGAGGCGCGACGACTCGCCGGCCGACAGGATGGACTCGGCGACCTTGAGCGCGTAGGCGTCCTCGTGCGCGACGGGCGGGGCGAGGTAGGTGATGACGACCCCCGGCAGGGGCACGTTCGGCCCCGTCTCGTCGAAGCGCTTCTCGGCGGCGCGCGCCGGCTCTTTGGTCGTGACGCGCGGCAGCGGGCGGTCGGGCTTCGGGATGCGGCCGAAGTACTTATCGATCCACCCGTCGAGCTGCTTCTCGTCGAAGTCGCCGACGACGATGAGCGTCGCGTTGTCGGGGCGGTAGAAGGTCTGGTGGAAGGAGCGCACGTCTTCGAGCGTGGCGGCTTCGAGCTCCTCGATGCTGCCGATGCCGGGGCGGCGGTAGGGGTGCGCGGTGAACGAGCGCCGCTCGATGGCGTAGAAGAGGCGGCCGTAGGGCGGCGCGAGCACGCGCGCGCGGAACTCCTCCTTGACCACGTCGCGCTCCGACTTGAAGTTCTTGTCGTTGACGTTGAGCGAGCCCATGCGGTCGGCCTCGGCCCAGAGCAGCGTTTCGAGGTAGTTCGAGGGGACGACCTCGTAGTAGTTGGTGTAGTCGTCCCACGTCGAGGCGTTGTTCCAGCCGCCCACGTCCTCGGTGAGGCGGTCGAGCATCTCGTCGCGCATGTTCTTCGTGCCCTTGAACATCATGTGCTCGAAGAGGTGCGCGAAGCCGCTGCGCCCCTCGGGGTCGTCCTTCGAGCCGACCTTGTACCAGACCTGTATGGAGACGGTCGGGCTGGAGGCGTCGCGGACGGTGTAGACCTTGAGGCCGTTCGGGAGCGCGCGCTCGCGGTAGTTGATGGGCGGCACGGCGACCTGCGCGGAGGCCGCCGGGGCCGCCGGCGCGGCCAGCGCGCACGCCAGAAGAAGAAGACCGGGTAATCGTCGAAGCATACGGGATCGCTCCTCTGTCACGTCGAATCGCGGGCGGGAGTGGGTGTCCGCGCCCGTAGGATGCCGGCGAAGGACTGACTGTTGCGCGTTGTTCAGGGGACGCCGGCAGTCTACCCAACGCCCGACTGAGCGGGCAAGCGGCGCGGTTCGGCCGGCGACTCGTGGTACGCACGCCCTTCGCCGAATGTTTCCCGGTCTGACGTTCCCGGCGGGGACGCGTGACGGGCGCGGTATTTCCGTCCGGCCCGGTGGATTTATCGCCCCGCGGCGGCGCGCGGCGGGGGCCCCGCCGCCGGCCGCCGTCCACCGCCTACTGTCTACTCTTTTTCCCCCTCCTGTTATAAAATGGCGCGCGTGGCGACCACGCGGAGGCGGGTCGCCACAGTTTAGTATCGGCGGCTCTTTCCGGGGTTTTACGGCTTTCCCATGTCAGGCGGTCTCGTCGTCCACATCACCCACGGCCAGAACCGGCACACCGAGGTGCTCCCGCACGACCGCGTGCTCATCGGCCCCGGCGAGGCCTGCCACATCCGGCTCGGCTCCGACCTCCTCACCGACTCGTCGGTCTTCGTCGAGCTGGCCCGCCAGAACGGCCACTTCCGCGTCGCCGAGTTCGACCCCGAGATCGGCATCACCCTCAACGGCAAGCCGCCCGCGCGCGGCGCGGCCATCGACGACGGCGACGAGCTGCGCTTCGGGGCCTTCGACGTGTCGATGCGCTTCTTCCCCGTCGGCGAGCTGCCGGCCGTCGTCGCGCACCGCCGCGCCAGCGTCGCCCCCTTCATCGAGCAGGCCGCCATCGAGGCCGCCACCACGGCCCGGCGCGACGACGCCAAAGTCTTCCTCCGCGAGTTCACGCGCGAGCTGTTGCGCGAGATCAGCCTGACGGCCAAGATCGTCAGCTTCCTCATCGCGGCCACGCTCGTCGGCGGCGTCCTCTACCTCGGCCACGCCGTCTACACCGAGATGCGGCGCGGCCGCGACCTCATCGACAAGCAGAACGCGCAGCTCGAACGGCTTCAGGGGGAGTTGAAGGAGACCAACGACCAGTTCCAGCAGGTGACGCGCTCGAACGACGAAATCCGCGACAGCCTCTCGCTCGCGCCGCGCCTCTACGACCAGTACGGCAAGGGCGTCTGCCTCATCGCCGGCTCCTACATGCTCTTCGAGCCGGGGACGCCGCGGCCGATGCGCTACCCCGAGGCGCAGACGCGCGAGGACGGGGCCGCGCTCCAGACCGAGGGCGAGCAGCCCATCCTCACGCCCGAGGGCAACGGGCCGCCGTTCATCGCCGACTTCGTCGGCACGGGCTTCCACGTCGGCGGCGGCTTCGTCGTCACCAACCGCCACCTCGTCGTCGAGCCGTGGGCGGCCAACGAAGAAGTGAAGACGCTTCAGGAGAGCGTGCGCGGGCAGTTCCGCCTCACCCGCATCGTCGCCTTCTTCCCCGGCCACCGCCAGCCCTTCGTGCTGCGCGTGCGCCAGAGTTCGGCGCGCGACGACGTGGCCGTCGGGCAGATCGACCCGGCCGTGCTGCCGGCCAACGTCCCCTCCCTGCCGATTGACAAGGAGTCGGGTTCGGAAGGCATCGGCAAGTCGGTCGTCATGCTCGGCTACCCGAGCGGCGAGGAGCGCCTTTTGGCGACGCTGCCCGAGGCCGAGTCGCGCAGCATCATGCAGCGCTACGGGGCGTCCATCGAGCAACTGCTGACGCACCTCGCCGAGCGCAACTACATCAAGCCGCTCACCACGCAGGGCCACATCACCGACCTCGAAGGGCGCACCATCGTCTACGACGCGCGCAACGCCGTGGGCGGCTCCGGCTCGCCGCTCTTCGGCCAGTCGGGGCGCGTCATCGGCGTGAACTTCGCCACCTTCACGGGCCTCGCCGACCAGAACTACGCCGTCCCCGTCCGCTTCCTCCTCCCCCTCCTCGGCCGCGCCGGCTGGAAGTCGGCCGAGCCGGAGGACGCCAACGCCAACGCCAACGCTAACGCCAACGCCAACGCCGCCCCCAAAGACCCCCGCGCCGCGAACGAGAACAAGCCGCGGTAGCGGGTGCGGACTGAAAGACAACTTGTTTTCCAAGCCCCGGCCCGCGCCCGCCCGCGGCGGTTCGGAAACTGTCACAACCGGCCGGGCCGCGGCGGGGCCGGTTTTGACATGATGCATCCCGTCGGCTAACCTTGCCCTTTTTGAGGAGGGGGCGGTCGCCCGTATCCCCTTCCGGCAGTTAAGCTTTCATGGAGAGTTGACCGAGCTTTGTCCGCACCGGCCGCCACCGTCACGACCGCCACCACCCGGCCCGAACTCTTCCCCGAGCAGACCGTGCTCTCGTCGCGGCGCGCCCTCGTCGTCGGCGCGCTGGCCCTCTTCGTCCTCGCGGGCTTCGGGCTTCGCGCCTACCGGCTCGGCGCCGAGAGCCTGAGCGAGGACGAGTTGAACAAGGTGCGCGCCGTGGCCGAGTACCGCGAGCGCGGGCTGACGCCGGCCAACGGCGAGCACCCGTTCCTGATGAAGGCGCTGCTGACGGTGAGCATCGCGGCGGCCGAGGGCTGGAACGCGACGCGGCCGGCGCAGGCCAACCCCGCCCTGCAAGTCTCGACGGAGGCGGCGGCCCGCCTGCCGGGCGCGCTGCTCGGCGCGCTCACGTCGGTGCTCATCTTCCTCGTCGCCGCGGAGCTGTTCGGCGCCGAGGTCGGGCTGATCGCGGCCGCGCTGTGGGCGCTCGACCCGGCCGCCGCCGGCTTCAACCGCATCGCCAAAGAGGACTCCTTCCTCGTCTTCTTCTTCCTGTTGTCGAACGTCTTCTGGCTGAGGGGCCAGCGCGTGGCCGAGGAGGGCGGGGCGCGGCCCGAGCCTTTCTACTGGGCGGCGGCCGCCTCGCTCGGCGCGATGATGGCCTCGAAGTACCTGCCGCACCTCTTCGCCGTCAGCGCCGCCTACTACTACATCTTTCAGGGCGTGAAGCGGACGCGCTGGCGTCTGGGCAAGCGCAAGTGGCTCGCCTTCTTCGCCATCGCGGGCGCGGCCTTCGTCGTCTGCAACCCGACCATCCTGCTGCCCGGCACTTGGCACGAGATGCGCACCTTCGCCGGCGAGAAGCGCATCGGCCACGACGCCTACGAGTTCGCGGGCAGGCTCTACCGCAACCAGATGACGCTCTGGCTGCAAGGCTCGCCGTGGTACTTCTATTACGTCTTCATGGGCGTCAAGCTGCCCATCCCCGTCGTGCTCGGCTTCATCGCCGGGCTGCCGCTGCTCTTCACCAAGCGGCTCGGCGACGGGCGCTACTTCGTCCTCTTCTGGCTCTTCTTCTGGTTCTTCCCCTTCACCTTCCTCGGCGGCAAGTTCACGCGCTATTTCACCTTCGCCCTGCCGGCCGTCATCCTGACGGCGGCCATCGGCGTGCAGGCCGCCGCGCAGCTCCTCGCGCGCGCACTCGCGCGGCGCGGCGCGGCCGACTCCTTCAAGGTCTACGCGCGCGCCGCCGCGGCGCTCATCCTCATCGCCTTCTCGGCCTTCGCGTCAGTCTCGGCCGCCCCGCACTT
>DATMVI010000191.1:0-2175 GCA_035563275.1 Pyrinomonadaceae bacterium | reverse complement strand
GCCTGAACCGAGGCGGGGCCGGTCGCCCCCGCGCCTCGCGCGCGCCTCGTCTGCGCCCCGGCGTGCGCGGTCAGCGCCGCGCACGCCGCGAGCGCCAGCAGCGAAGTAAAAAGGTTTCTCTTCATCACGTAGTTCTCACCCTCTGTCGAAAAAAAGCGACACGACTCTCGCCGGGTTAAGGTGGAGGCAGACTTCGCGCGGGGGAGTAAGTGCGCCGTTCCGATGCGACGGGGGGCGGCCGGGTTGGCCCCGGCCCTTCGCTCTTTGAAGGTCGCGTGCGGCCATCATAGCCACGCCGCCCGTCAACCCACAAGACGCCGGGCGGCGCGAAGAGTTAACGGCGGAGGCGCGGGCGCGTCGCGGCGGCCCGGCCCGCGGGATGCGGCCGGCCCCGCGCGACGACTCCTCAAACCCTCTCCAACAACATCGCGATGCCGAGGCCGCCGCTGACGCACAGGGTCGAGAGGCCGAGGCGCGCGCGCCGTTTATGCATCTCGTGCATGAGGGTGGTGGTGATGCGGACGCCGGTGCAGCCGATGGGGTGGCCGAGGGCGATGGAGCCGCCGTTGACGTTGAGGCGCGCAGGGTCGAAGTTCAGCTCGCGGTCGCAGGCGATGACCTGCGCGGCGAAGGCTTCGTTGAGTTCGACGAGTTCGATGTCGGCGAGCGCGATTCGCTGTCGTTCGAGGAGGCGGCGCACGGCCGGGACGGGGCCGATGCCCATCACCTCGGGCGCGACGCCGGCGAACTCGTAATCGACGACGCGCGCCAGCGGGCGGATGCGGCCGCCGGACTGCTCGACCGCCTCTTCGCCGACGACGACGACCGCGGCCGCGCCGTCCGTGATGCCCGAAGAGTTGCCGGCCGTCACCGTCCCGTCCTTCGCGAAGACCGGCCTGAGCTTGCGCAGGCCCTCGGCCGTCGTGTCGGCGCGCGGGTGCTCGTCGCGCGAGAAGAGAGTCGTTTCACCTTTGCGGCCTTTCAGCTCGACGGGGACGATCTCCGAGTCGAAGCGCCCGCCCTCGATGGCGGCCGCCGCGCGCCGCTGCGAGCGCAGGGCGAACTCGTCCTGCTCGTCGCGCGAGATTTCGTACTGGCGCGCGAGGTTCTCGGCCGTCTCGCCCATGAGGAGGCCGGAGAGCGGGTCGAGGAAGCCGTCGCGGTGCATGCCGTCAACGAGCGGGGCGTCGCCCATGCGCAGCCCCCAGCGCGCGCCCTCCGCGAAGAAGGGGACGCGCGACATGCTCTCGACGCCGCCGGCGAGCACGGCCCGCGCGCGCCCGAGCATGACCTCCTGCGCCGCGAGGATGATGGCCTTCAGCCCCGAGCCGCAGGCTTGGTTGATGGTGGAGGCCGGGACGGTCTCCGGCACGCCCGCGCGGTAAGCGATCTGGCGCCCGACGTTCGGCCCGCCGCCCGCCTGCCGCGCGCAACCCCAGACCACCTCCTGCGCCTCGCCCGGCTCCAGCCCGGCGCGCCGCAGACTCTCGGCCGCGACGACCGCGCCCAACTCGGCCGGCGTCAGCCCGGCCAGCGCCCCGCCGAAGCGGCCGATGGGCGTGCGCACCGCCCCGGCAAGATAAACGTTCCTCATCCGGCGTCCCTCAGCTTTAAGTTTGATGACAAAGTTTGATGCCCCGATAACGACCTTCGATGGTAGCATAGCCCCACCCACCGAACGAAAAGCCGGAAACAAACGAAGTAGACAGTAGCCAGTAGACAGTAGTCAGTAGGCGCTCCGCGCCATTGATGCTGACGCCGACGCGCCGGCGGTTCGCTACCGAAGGTCTTTCTACTGACTACTGACTACTGACTACTGTCTACCGTCTACTTCCCATGTTCCTCCTCAGGAGTCGCGAAGAGATTGAAGACGCCGCGCGCCGTCTGTCGGAGTTGCTGTGGGCGCGGGGGGAGTGGTTCGTGCGCGAGGGCGCGGGCGGGGTCGCGTTGAAACGTGGCGAGTGGGAGCTGCGCGCGGCGGCGGGCGGGTTGCTCTTCTCGTACTGGGGTGGGGCGGGCGTGAGCGTGTGGCGCGTCGCGGGTTGGGAGGCGTGCGGCGCGAAGCTCTCGCTTGAGGCGACGCGGCGCGCGGGCGCGGAGCGGGCGCGTCTGGAACTCGTCCCGCGCGCGACGGCCGCCGCGGGCGCGGCCGTCGTCGCGGAGGCTCGCCGGGCC
>DATMVI010000190.1:0-11263 GCA_035563275.1 Pyrinomonadaceae bacterium | reverse complement strand
GCATCGCCCGCGAGGTCAGCCGCGGCGTCGCCGAAGGCTTCGCCGTCCACGAGCCGCGCCAGATCGCGCGCGAGTCGAAGACCTTCGCCGCGCAGGGCCGGCCCCGCGTCCGCGTCGAGACCTTCGGCGGGGCCATCAACGTCCACGCGTGGGACAAGCCCGAGGTGATGTACACGGCCATCAAGCGCGCCTACAGCGACCGCGAGATGCAGGGCATCAAGGTGCTGGCGCAGCCCGGCCCCGAGATCACCATCCGCGCCGAGTTCGACAAGTCGTTCGCGCGCGAGCTGGTCGAGCGCGAGGGGCGCGTCGTCTCCTTCTCCTCGGGCGCGTCCGTCGAGTTAGACCTCTACGTGCCGCGCAACGCCGCGCTCTCCCTCTCCTCGGGCGACGGCCGCCTCGGCGTCGAAGGCGTCACGGGCGAGCTTGATTTGCGGACGGGCGACGGCCCCGTGGACGTGGTCGGCGGCGGCGGCAAGCTCCGCGTCACGACCGCCGACGGCCGCATCCGCATCGAGAACTTCGAGGGCGAGGCCGACGCGCGCACCGGCGACGGCCGCATCACGCTCGACGGCCGCTTCCGCCAGTTGAGCGCGCGCACCGGCGACGGAACCATCGCGCTCGTCATCCCCGAGGGCGCGAGCGCCGACATCGAGACCGACGCCTCGACCGTCATCAACGACGGCGTGGCCCTCGCCTTAGACCCCGCCAACGAGAGCCGCGTGCGCCGCTTCAAGGTCGGCGGCGGCGGCCAACTCTACACGCTGAAGACGGGCGACGGGCAGGTCATCCTGCGCCGCCGTTAACGCCGCGCGCCGGCCGCGCGTCTCTCGTCCGGGCGCGGCTATAAAAAGTTCGAGCGGGGCGGAAAATAGCTGAAACCTTGCCCCGCCCGGTGTCGTCCTACTAGGCGCTTCAGGAACAGGTGAGTTCGCCGCACACCTGACGCTTTTGCGCGAACCTCGCACGTCCGCCACTTCGGATAAATACGAAAACATGGATCGCCCCCGACGGCGGGGGCCGCCGCAAGAGCTTACGGTTATGAGCCACAGACTACTGCGTCCGTCCGCCGTCGGCGCGCTCGCCCTCATCCTCAACCTCGTCCCGGCTGGCGGCCCCGCGCGCGCGCAGGAGGTGGCCTCGGCCTCGCGGCCCCCGGCGCGCAGCGCCGCCCCCGCGCGGCTCAGGCGCGTGGCGCTGCGCGCCTCCGAGACCGAAACGGGCTCGCGCGTGCGCGTCTCTTCGGACGCGCCGCTCGAAGGCCACCGGGCCTTCGCCGACGGCGAGCGCTTCCTCGTCCTCATCCCCGAGACGGACGCCTCGTCGCTCGACACCGCGTCGCTGAGCGGCCGCGGCTTCCGCGGCGTCGAGGCCGAGCAGCGCGGCGCGGACGCGCTCCTCGTCTTCCGCACGCGGCAGGGCTTCAAGGCCCGCGCTTCGGCCAGCTTCAACCGCCTCGAAGTGGTCTTCGCGCCGAGCGACGAGGCGCAGACGGGCGGCTCCGGCGCGGCCGTGCCCAGCGCGTCGAACCTCGCCCCGGCCTCTTCGCCGACGGCCAGCCCGACGCCCACGCCCGCCCCTTCAGTGCCGACGCCCGGCTCCGAAAACGCCTCGACCTCGGGCGCGCCCTCGACCACCGAGGCGATGAAGGCCACCGAGGTCGCGCCCGGCGCGACGAAGGCCGCGCGCCTCGCCGCCTTCCTCACGCCCGAGAAGAAGGCCCCGACCGCGCTCAGGAAGTTCGACAAGGCCCCGGTCATCGACGGCAGGATGGACGACGAGATTTGGCAGACGGCCTCGGTCTTCAAGGACTTCGTCCAGTACCGGCCCGTCGACCTCGTCGCGCCCACGAAGCCGACCGAGGTGCGTATCGGCTACGACGCCAAGTTCCTCTACATCGCCTTCAAAGCCTTCGACGAGCGCGACAAGGTGCGCGCCACCATCGCTAAGCGCGACGCCGTCTTCGACGACGACTGGGTCGGCGTCTGGCTCGACACCTTCAACGACGGCCGCCGCGCCTACGAGCTGATCTTCAACCCGTTCGGCGTGCAGGCCGACGCCATCTTCACCGAGGGCGTCAGCGAGGACTTCAGCGTGGACATCGTGATGGAGTCGAAAGGCTCCGTCGTCGAGGACGGCTACGTCGTCGAGGTCGCCATCCCCTTCAAGTCCCTGCGCTACACGGCGGGCAAGGACAAGCTGTGGGGCCTGCACCTGCTGCGCACCATCAAGCGCTTCAACAACGAGCAGAGCTCGTGGATGCCGATCTCGAAGGACAACTCCAGCCTCCTCGGCCAGCGCGGCCACGTCACCGGCCTCGAAGGCATCTCGACGGAGCGGACGCTGGAGCTGATCCCGAGCTTCACCGTCTCGCAGGCCGGCGAGCGCATCCCGACGGTCACGCCGGGCCAGCGCCTCGACCTTGAGGCGCGCGGGCTGCCCGACCCCGTGGACGCGGGCCGCTTCCTCAACCGCCCGCTCGGCACCGACATCGGGCTGACGGCCAAGTTCAGCCTGACGCCGAACTCGACCCTCGACTTCGCCTACAACCCGGACTTCGCGCAGGTCGAGGCCGACGCCACCGTCGTCACCGCCAACCAGCGCTTCCCCATCTTCTTCGAGGAGAAGCGCCCCTTCTTCCTCGAAGGCAAGGAGATTTTCGAGACGCTGATCAGCGCCGTCCACACGCGCACCATCGTCGACCCCGACTACGCCTTCAAGTTCACGGGCAAGCAGGGGCGCAACACCTACGGCGTGATGGTGGCCTCGGACAAGGCGCCGGGGAACCTGACCGATCAGGATCGCGACTTCATCCGCGACCTGCGCAACCCCTTCGACGAGCGCGACGCGCTGGCCAAGCTCCTCGACCGCAACGCCACGGTCGGCGTCCTCCGGCTCAAGCGCGACTTCGGCAGCGAGAACCACATCGGGTTCCTCGGCACGAGCTACAACTTCGTCGACAAGCACAATCAGGTCGGCGGCTTCGACACGCGCCTGCGCCTGAACAAGACGACGACGCTGACGGCGCAGGTCTTGGGCAGCACCACGACGCGCCCCTTCTTCTACGCCGACGAGGGGCTGGAGGCCGACCGCAACGAGCGCGGCATGGCCTACGCGGCCTACCTCGTCAACAGCGGGCGCAACTGGGGCTACGAGATCGGGGCCGTCGGCCGCTCGAAGTTCTTCCGCGCCGACGTGGGCTTCAACCGCCGCTTCAACACCAACAACCCGACCGTCTTCGTCCGCTACAACTCGGACGAGAAGCCGAAGAGCGCCATCGTCGCGTGGCGCGTCTACAACTTCTTCGGCTCGAACTTCGACTGGTCGGGCCGCCACCAGCGCTGGGTCAACGAGTCGCAGTTCCAAGTCAGGCTCCAGCGCCAGACGTGGATCGGCCTCGGCTTCGAGAAGGGCTACGAGCGCGTCTTCGAGGACGAGTTCGGCTCGACGCGCGCCGCCCGCCGCCGCGAAGTCACGGACATCGTCGGCACGCAGCGGGCCGCGCGCCTCGCCCCCTGCGACGCCTTCGGCGTCCTGCCGCCGCTCGTCGCCGACGACCCCTCGACCGCGGAGGACGAGAGCCAGAGCCACCCGCGCTGCACCTTCTTCGGCGAAGACAACGAGCGCTCGGCCGACCGCACCGCCGTCTACACCTACGTCGAGACGCGGCCGGCCAAGAAGTTCTCCGGCTTCTTCTTCACCGCCTACCACTGGGGGGCGATGGACTTCGACTTCGGCACGGGCAACCCGCGCTTCCCGCGCGTCAGCCCGGCCGCGCTCCTGCTCGGGCAGGACGCGCCCTTCGACCCCGGCGCCGGCAACGAGTGGTTCTTCGAGGGCAACGTCGCCTACCAGCCGACCGACGCGCTGCGCCTCCAGCTCTTCTACACCAAAGACCGCCTCGTGCGGCGCGACACGGGCCGGGCGGCCTTCGACGACAACATCTACTCGCTGCGCGGCACCTACCAGTTCACGCGCTTCTGGTTCGCGCGCGCCCGCGCCGACTACACGACGCTCGGCTCGCGCGTCAGCATGCAGTACCTGCTCGGCTGGGCGCCGAACCCCGGCACGTCCTTCTACGTCGGCTACAACGACGACCTCAACCGCAACGGCGTCAACCCGTTCAGCAACGAGGTCGAGCCCGGCTTCGCCCGCAACGGCCGCCTCTTCTTCATCAAAGCCTCCTACCTCTTCCGCCGCAGCATCGGGAACTGAGACGGAGCCCGGAGCCCGAAGTCTGAAGTCAAAGGCGGAAGCCCGGCCGCGTTGGCCGGGCTTCCGCTTTCCGCCCCGACCGCGGACTTCAGGCTTCAGACTCCGGACTGGTTTTTGCTATATTCCCGCTTACCGATCTTCCTGCCCGACCGAGAAGGAGTCCGCTGATGATCAGAACGACGCGGCTGCTGGCCGTCCTTTTGCTCTTCGTCCCGGCGGCGCCGGCGCAGCGCGCGGCCGTCATCGTGCCCGGCGAGAACCTCGTCGCCGAGGGCGTGCCCGCCATCCCGGCCTCTCTGGCCGAGGACGTGCGCCGCTACACCGAGTTCCGCGCGGCCACGCTCGCCTCGTGGCACCCGACGCGCCGCGAGATGCTCGTCGGCACGCGCTTCGGCGACACCAACCAGATTCACCACGTCCGGTTCCCCGGCGGCGCGCGCACCCAGCTCACCTTCTTCCCCGAGCGCGCCGGCGGCGGCGCTTACCGCCCGAAGACCGGCGACTACTTCGTCTTCAACCGCGACGCGGGCGGCAACGAGTTCTTCCAGTATTACCGCTACGACGTGGCGACCGGCGACGTGACGCTCCTCACCGACGGCAAGTCGCGCAACACCTCTTCGGTCTGGTCGCGGGGGGGCGAGTGGCTCGCCTACAGCTCGACGCGCCGCAACGGCAAGGACACGGACATCTACGTCGTCAACCCGGCGCGGCCCGACACGACGCGCCTGCTCCTGCAGGTCGAGAGCGGCGGCTGGTCCGCGGCCGACTGGTCGCCCGACGACCGCCGGCTGCTCGTCTCCGAGTTCGTCTCGGCCAACGAGAGCCACCTCTGGCTCGTGGATTTCGACCCGCGGGGCGGGGCGGCCGCCACGAAGACGCGCCTCACGCCCGAGCGCGGGGCCGAGCCGGTCTTCTACGGCGACGGGCAGTGGGCGAAGGACGGCCGCGGCGTCTACGTCACGACCGACCGCGATTCGGAGTTCCGCCGCCTCGCCTACATCGACCTCGCCACGAAGCGTCACGTCTACCTGACCGAGCACGTCGAGTGGGACGTGGACTCGTTCGAGCTGTCGCCGGACGGCCGCGTCCTCGCCTTCGTCACGAACGAGAACGGCATCGGCCGCCTCCGCCTGCTCGACGCACGGACGCGGCGCGAGCTGCCCGCGCCGAAGCTGCCGGACGGCGTCATCGGCGGCCTCGAATGGCACGAGAACGGCAAAGACCTCGGCTTCAACCTCGCGTCGGCGCGCTCGACTTCGGACGTTTACTCGCTCGACGTGCGGACCGGCAAGCTCGAACGCTGGACGGAGAGCGAGCTGGGCGGGCTGAACCCCGCGACCCTCGCCGAGCCGGAACTGGTGCGCTGGAAGAGTTTCGACGGGCGCGAAATCACCGGCTTCCTCTACATGCCGCCCGCGAAGTTCGCGGGGCCGCGGCCCGTCGTCATCAACATCCACGGCGGCCCCGAGGGTCAGGCCCGCCCCACCTTCATCGGCCGCAACAACTACTTCCTCAACGAGCTGGGCGTCGCCATCCTCTACCCGAACGTGCGCGGCTCTTCGGGCTACGGCAAGACCTTCCTCCAACTCGACAACGGTTTCAGGCGCGAGGACACCTACAAGGACATCGGCACGCTGCTCGACTGGATCGCGGCCGAGCGCCGCTTGGACAAGGCGCGCGTGATGGTGACGGGCGGCTCCTACGGCGGCCACATGGCCTTCGCCGTCGCCACGCTCTACAACGACCGCATCGCGGCGACGCTGCCCGTCGTCGGCATCTCGAACCTCGTCTCGTTCCTCGAACGCACCGAGGCGTACCGCCGCGACCTGCGCCGCGCCGAGTACGGCGACGAGCGCGACCCGAAGATGCGCGAGTTCATGACGCGCATCGCGCCCCTCAACCACGCCTCGAAGATCACCCGGCCGATCTTCATCGTGCAGGGCGGCAACGACCCGCGCGTGCCCCTGAACGAGGCCGAGCAGATGGTCGCCACCGTGCGCAAGAACAACACGCCGGTCTGGTACCTGATGGCGCGCGACGAGGGGCACGGCTTCAACAAGAAACGGAATCAGGATTTTCAGTTCTACGCCACCGTCATGTTCGTCCGCGAGTATCTGCTGAAATAAGCGCGCCGGCCGGGGCGGGGGCAGGCGGTGTCTCGACACAGGGGCACGGAGGGGAGACGGAGTCCACGGAGGAGATGGTTTTCTCTGTGAACTCTGCGCACTCTCCGTGCCCTTTGTGTCGAAATAGCCCCCGCCACGCCCGACTGACGAGCGGGCGGCATGGGACGAAGTTTATGTAAAGCTCTTTTTACAACTCCGTGAGGAATCCCGCCGTCTAACAGGGATTCATAACTCAGCGAATCACCGCGGGCGTGATAAAATTTGGCCCGCCGGTCATTTATTTTTCGGATGATGTTTTCGCAAAGTTACAGAAGGGTCTCATCTTTCCCGCGGCCGGCTCGCGCCCTGCTCGCGTGCGCCTGCGCCGCCGCCTTCCTCCTCACTTCCTGCAAGAGCGACTACCCGGCCTCGGGCCAGCAGCGCCCGCCCGGCGAGGGGCGCGGCGGCGCGTCGCGCGACGTGCGCGTGACGCGCGTCTCGGAGCTGCCCGTCGGCGCGAGCGTCGCCGTCACGGGCACGCTCGCGGCGCAGGACGAGGCGACGCTGAGCGTCAAAGTGCCGGGGCGGCTGCGCGCCATCAGCGTTGACCTCGGCAGCGTCGTCCGCCGCGGGCAGGTCGTCGCGCAGCTTGAGCAGCAGGACTACCAGCTCCGCATCCAGCAGGCCGAGGCCGCGCTCCAGCAGGCCCGCGCCCGCCTCGGCCTCGCCCCCGAGGGCGCGAGCGACCGCGTTGACCCGGAGCAGACCGGCACCGTCCGGCAGGCCCGCGCCCTGATGGACGAGGCGCTCCAGAGCCGCAAGCGCGCCGCCACGCTCGTCGAGCAGGGCGTCATCGCCCGCGCCGAGTTCGAGCAGGCGGACGCCGCCTACAAGGTGGCCGTCAGCCGCTATCAGGACGCCGTCGAGGAGATACGCAACCGTCAGGCCCTGCTCGCGCAGCGGCGCACGGAGTTGGCGCTGGCCCGGCAGGCGCTCGCCGACACTTCCGTTTACGCCTCCTTCGACGGGGTGGTGCAGGAGAAGCAGGCGAGCGTCGGCGAGTACCTGAACGCGGGCGCGCCCGTGGTCACCGTGGTGCGGATGAACCCGCTGCGCTTCCGCGCCGAGGTGCCCGAGCGCGACGCGCCCGCCGTGCGGCAGGGGCAGACCGTGCGCGTCACGGTGGACGGCGACGCGGCGGCCTACCTCGGCCGCGTGGTGCGCATCAGCCCGACCATCAACCAGCAGAACCGCATCCTCGTCGTCGAGGCCGAGATCGCCAACACGGGCGGCCTCCGGCCCGGCGGCTTCGCCCGCGCCGAGATCGTCACCGACAGCGCCGACATGGCCGTCACCGTGCCTTCGTCGTCCGTCGTCACCTTCGCCGGCATCGAGAAGGTGATCGTCGTGGACAACGGCAAGGCGCAGGAGAAGCCCATCACCACGGGCCGGCGCACGGGCGAGTGGACGGAGGTCGTCTCCGGCGTCGGCGTCGGCGAGGCCGTCGTCGTCGAACCCGGCAACCTGCAAACGGGGATGCCGGTCAACGTAGTAGAATGAAAAAGTAGACAGTAGTCAGTAGTCAGCAGACAGTAGCGCTCCGCGTTATTGGTGCTGACGCCGACACTCTGACGCTCCGCTAGAGACTGTCTTCCTACTGGCTACTGACTACTGGCTACTGTCTACTGAGTTTTCATCATGCAGAAGCTTGCCGAGATTTGCATCCACCGCCCCGTCTTCGCGGCGATGATCATCCTCGCCCTCGTGGTCGTCGGCGCGGCGAGCTACTTCAGCCTCGGCGTTGACCGCTTCCCGTCGGTAGACCTGCCGACGGTGAGCGTGCGCACCAGCCTGCCCGGCGCGTCGGCCGAGGAGATGGAGACGCTCGTCTCGCAGGAGATCGAGGAGGTCGTCAACACGGTGGACGGCATCGACGAACTGCGCTCGATCTCCGGGCCGGGCACGTCCATCGTCATCGCCACCTTCAAGCTCGACCGCGACCTCGAGACCGCCGCGCAGGACGTGCGCGACCGCGTCGCGACGGTCGTGCGCCAACTGCCCGAAGACGTGCAGCCGCCGGTGGTGCAGAAGTTCAACAACGACAGCGCGCCCGTGATGACCATCGCGATGTCGGCCGACCGCTCCCTGCGCGAGTTGACGGAGCTGGCCGACAAGCTGGCGCGGCCGCAGTTCGAGCGCGTCGGCGGCGTCGGCGAGGTGAGCGTCGTCGGCGGCGTCGAGCGCGCCATCAACGTCTGGGTGGACGCCGAGCGGCTGGCCGCCTACCAGATTCCGATCACCGCCGTGCAGCAGGCGCTCGCGCGCCAGAACGCGGACATCCCCGGCGGCAACGTGACCACCGGGCGCGAGGAGCTGACCCTGCGCACGATGGGCCGCTTCACCGACCCGCGCGAGTTCGACGAGCTGACCATCGCCACCGTCGGCGGCTCGGCCGTGCGCCTGCGCGACGTGGGGCGCGTCGAGGACGGGACGAAAGAGCAGCGGTCGCTGGCGCGCCTGAACGGCGTGCCGACGGTGACGCTCGTCGTCCGCCGCCAGTCGGGCGCGAACACCATCGAGGTCATCAACGGCATCAAGGCCGCCATGCCGCGCGTCGCCGCGCAGCTGCCCGCCGACATCAAGTTCGAGGTCATCCGCGACCAGTCGCGCTACATCGAGGCGGCGCTCCACGAGATTCAGGTCCACCTCGTCCTCGGCAGCATCCTCGCCTGCGGCGTCGTGCTGCTCTTCATGCGCTCGTGGCGCTCGACCCTGATCGCCGGCATCGCCATCCCGGCCTCCGTCATCTCGACCTTCGCCATGATGCGGGCGCTCGACTTCACGCTCAACAGCGTGACGATGCTGGCGCTCGTCCTGATGGTCGGCGTCGTGATCGACGACGCCATCGTGGTGCTCGAGAACATCTTCCGCTTCGTCGAGGAGAAGAAGATGAGCCCGATGGAGGCGGCCAAGGAGGCGACCCGGGACATCGGGCTGGCCGTGATGGCGACCACCTTCTCGCTCGTCGTCATCTTCCTGCCCGTCTCGTTCATGTCGTCGATCTCGGGCCGCTTCCTCTACCAGTTCGGCATCACGGCGGCGGTCGCCATCATGGTCTCGCTGCTCGTCTCCTTCACGCTCACGCCGATGATGTCTTCGCGCCTGCTGAGGGCCGAGGACGCGGCCGGCGGGCACGGCCACGGCGGCGAGGCCGGCTCGCGCCGCGGCTTCTACGCGCGCATCGACCAGCTCTACACGTGGCTCCTGACCTTCTCGATGCGCCACCGCTTCGCCGTCTCGGTCGTGGCCGTCGCCGTCATCCTGTCGAGCGTGCCGCTCTACCGCGCCGTCAAGCAGGAGTTCATCCCGAGTCAGGTGGACGAGGCCGAGTTCGAGGTCTCGATCAACGCGCCCGAGGGCACGAACGTGGCGGCGATGAACGAGGCGATGACGGCCATCGAGCAGGAGATGATGAAGGTGCCGGGGGTGCGGATGGTGCTCGCCTCGGCCGGCGGCGGCTTCCTCGGCGGCGTCAATCAGGGCGACGCCTACGTCCGCATCGCGCCGCACGAGGAGCGCACGCTCTCGTTCAGCCGCGTCTGGCAGGAGACTCTCAACGGCAACCCGCTCAACGCCTTCCGCGGCAACTACACGCAGCAGGACGTGATGCAGGAGATGCGCCGGCGGCTCAGGAAGTACGCGCCGCTCAGGGCCGGCGTGCGCAACGTGACCTCGTTCAACTTCGGCGGCGGCCGCTCCGACATCGACTTCAACCTGCGCGGCCCCGAGCTCGAACAGCTCGTCGCCTACGCCGAGGAGCTGGCCGAGCGCTCCGAGAGGATCGGCGGCATCGTGGACGCCGACACCTCGCTCAAGCTCAACAAGCCGGAGCTGCGCGTCGAGATCGACCGCGAGCGCGCGGCCGCGATGGGCGTCTCGACCACCGACATCGCCAACTCCCTGCGCGTGATGGTGGGCGGCGATCAGGAGGTGACGCGCTACCACGACGCCTCGGTCAACGAGGCCTACGACGTGCAGCTGCGCGTCAACGAGAGCGACCGCAACGACCCGCGCTCGCTCGGCAAGCTGCTCGTGCCCTCCGCGCAGGGCGGGCTCGTCCGGCTCGACAACCTCGTGCGCATCCGCCGCGACACCGCGCCCTCGCGCATCGACCGCCTCGACCGCCAGCGGCAGGTCTCGGTGCGCGCCTCGGTCGCGCCCGGCTTCGCTCTGGCCGACCGCATCGAGGCGCTGCGCGCCGAGGTGGCAAGCATGAACCTGCCGGCCGCCTACACGACGGCCATCTCGGGGCGCGGCCGCGAGCTCGAGCGCACCTTCAACGAGTTCCTCTGGGCGTTCCTGCTCTCGATCATCTTCATGTACATGATCCTCGCCTCGCAGTTCGAGAGCACGATCCACCCGGTCACGATCCTCCTGAGCCTGCCGCTCGCCATCCCCTTCGCGCTGCTCTCGCAGTGGGCGACGGGCGACACCCTCAACCTCTACTCGGCGCTCGGCATCCTCGTCCTCTTCGGCGTGGTCAAGAAGAACTCGATCCTCCAGATCGACCACATGAACAACCTGCGGCGCGAAGGCTGGGAGCGCGGCGAGGCCATCATTCAGGCGAACCGCGACCGCCTGCGGCCGATCCTGATGACCACGCTGGCGCTCGTCGCCGGCATGCTCCCGCTCGCGCTCGGGACGGGGCCGGGCGCGGAGGAGCGCCGCTCCATCGCCGTCGTCGTCATCGGCGGCCAGACGCTCTCGCTCCTGCTCACGCTGCTGGTGACGCCCGTCGCCTACTCCATCTTCGACGACATCGCCCACGCCACTTGGTGGCGTCGCTCCTTCGCCCGCGCCTTCGAGGCGCCGGGCCGCGCCGCCGCCGGCCTGCGCGCCGCCTTCGCCCGCCGCCGCGCCTCGCGCGAGGCGGCCGCCGAGGG
>DATMVI010000189.1:0-2435 GCA_035563275.1 Pyrinomonadaceae bacterium | reverse complement strand
TCTCGCAATTTCAGGCTCGGGCAGCGCCTTGCGGTCGACCTTGCCGTTAGGCGTCAGCGGCAGCCTCTCTAATGTCACGAAGGCCGAAGGCACCATGTGCTCCGGCAATGTCTCCCGCAGGAACTCACGCAGCTCGACGGTGGTCAGCGGGGTTGCAGCCTCCGCCTCTTCCGTCGAACTTTGCGCGGCGCTCCGCTGCTCGCGCCCGCCCGCCGCGTACCACCTCGCCACCGCGTAGACGTTGTAGCGATCCGTGCCGACCAGCAGCTCATCCTGTTCGATCACCGCGTCGAAGCCGCGCGCGTCCAGCAGTTCACGAATCTGCTCGACTCGACCCTCGCTCGGCGTGCCGGGCTTGTCGTGCGCCTCCATGACGATCTGGCCGATCTGCCCCCACTGCTCGGGCCCGATGCCCCGCAGCACGTCGAGCTCGGCGCGCTGCACGTCGATCTTCAAAAGGTCGATCAGCTCCACCCCGGTCTCTCGGATCACGTCGCCGAGGGGCCGCAGACGGCACTCCCTCTCCGTCCCGCGGAAGCGCCCCTCCAGCAACTCGGACGCGTGCTCCAGAAGCTCGGCCGCGCCCTCGACGCCGCGCTCCTCCTCGTGGCGCAGATATTTCTTAATCACCTCCACTTCGTCGGGCGCGTCGGCGTAAGCGCTCTGCCCGCTCATCATCGTGTAGCGTTCGTAGAAGGTGAAGGTCTCGGCCCTCTCCGCGTCGGAGATGCCGAAGGGGAAAGTCCTGACCGAGCCGCCGCCGTACAGCTCGGCGTTGACCTTCAGCGTCTCGTACAACTCCGGGATCGGCTCGAAGGCGTAGACCCTCGCCGTCGGGCAGCGCTCGCGGACGAAGAGGGTGAAGATGCCGATATTCGCCCCCACGTCGAAGACGCACGCGCCGGCCGGCAGGCTGATGCCGTGCTGCGTGTAGGTCTGCTTGACGAAAATCTCTTTGAAGAGATACTCGGTCTCGTTCCGGTTGTGGTGCGCGATGGTCGCGCCGTTCGGCAAGGTGTGCTGGGCGCGCCCGGCGAGCAGCGCCGCACGCTCGCCGCGCGTAACCGCCCGCACCCTGTGCTGAGGCCGCGACTGTTTTCGCGGCACCACGTAAGCGAACAAGCGCGTGTCGCCCTCCCCGCCCACGCGCGCCACGACCGCCGCCTCGCTCACCCCGCCGTGACGCCTAAGCGCCGCCTCCACCTCGCCGGGCTCGACCCTGTAGCCGCGCACCTTCACCTGCCCGTCCAAACGCCCCACGTACTCCAACTCCCCGCCCTCATCCCACCGGCACACGTCCCCCGTCCGGTACAGCCGCGAACCCGGCGAGGTCCCGAAAGGGTCGGGCACGAACCGCTCCGCCGTCAGCGCGGGCCGATTCAGGTACCCTCTGGCGAGACCCTCGCCCCCGACGTACAACTCCCCGCAGACGCCCACCGGCGCCGGCTCTAAACCCTCCTCCAAGACGTAGGCCCGCACGTTCGCCAGCGGCCGCCCGAGGCCCGGCCGCCCACGCCCCCGCACCCGGCAGGCCGCCGCGTCCACCGTCGCCTCCGTCGGCCCGTACAGGTTGTAGGCCTCGCAGCCGCCCTCCGCCCCCAGCCCCGCCCACAGCCCGCCGTCGACGGCCTCGCCGCCCACCAGCAGCACCGGCGGCAGCGCGCCCGCCCCCAGCATCTGCCGCGCCTGCCCCGGCGTGCAGTCGAGCGCGTCGACCCGCCGCTCGGCCGCCCACCGCACCAGCGCCTCCGGGTCTCGCCGCGCCTCCGTCGGGACGACCTCGAGGGCGTGGCCGCCGAGCAGTTGCGCCCACTGCTTGACCGAGGCGTCGAAGGCGAAGGGCGCGCTCACGCCCACCCGCAGCGGCCCGCCCCGCCCGGCGTAGACCGACTCGGCCAGCGCCCGCCAGAGGTTGACCACCGACGAGTGGGTGACCATCACGCCCTTGGGCCGGCCCGTCGAGCCCGAGGTGTAAATCACGTAGCAGAGGTTGTCGGCCGACGCCTGCTCGTCGACGGCCTCGGCGCTCCGCGCCCCGATCTCGTCGCGCGCCTCATCTAAGTCGAGGAGGCGCGCCCCGCCCGGCCCCGCCTCCCGCAGCCGGTCGGCCGCGCCGGCCTGCGTCAGCACCAGCGAGGCGCCGCTGTCCGAGAGCATCCAGCCCAGACGCCGCGCCGGGTAGTCGGGGTCGAGCGGCAGGTAGGCGCCTCCCGCCTTGAGCACGCCGAGGATGGCCTCGAGCATCGCCGCCGTGCGGCCGAGGCAGAGGCCGACGACCGACTCCGGCCCGACGCCCGAAGCGCGCAGGTGGCGGGCCAGTTGGTTCGAGCGCTCGTCGAGCCGGCGGTAGGTGAGGCGCTCGCCTTCGCACGCGACGGCCTCGGCGTCGGGGGCGCGGCCGGCCTGCTCGGCGAACAGCGCGTGGACGGTGCGCC
>DATMVI010000188.1:0-3450 GCA_035563275.1 Pyrinomonadaceae bacterium | reverse complement strand
GAGAGGACGGGCGAGCCGGGGCGCTCGGGCGCGGGCGTCAATTCGGCGGTGACGACGACGCTGTAGCGCTCGAAGCCGGCGGGGCGGTCGAAGGCGAGGCCGCCGTTGCCGCGCTCGTCGCGGCGCAGCTCGCCGAGGTTTGCGATGCGGCCGTCGCCGACCACCCAGACGACGTAGGCGCGCGACCCCGGCGCGACCGTCTGCGGGTCGGGCAGCGAGAGCGCCGTGACGCGGACGCGGCCGCCGCCCTCGCTCGCCTCGACGCTGACGCGCCCGCCGGCCGGCGGCGCGAACGACCGCATCCGGATGTCGACGCGCGCCTCCTGCCGGCGCGGGCCGTTGGCCGAGGCGAAGGGCGCGGCGCACGACAGGAGCAGCGCGCACAGGGCGGCGCGCGCGAGGCTGTTCGTTTGACCGTTCGTCATAAAGGAGAGACCGTCCAAACGTCTGCGGATGCGGGAGCGCGTGCAGAGTAGCACCAGCGCGGGGAAAAGCGAAGAACAATTAAGAATTAAGAATTAAGAATTAAAAATGTGTAGCGGCGGAGCGCCCTTCGAGTTTCGCCGCCACGCATCTTTAATTCTTAATTCTTAATTCTTAATTCTTAATTGCCTTAGCGCCCGAAGCGCTGGCGGTACTCGATGGACTCGATGAAGGCGCGCACCATCTCGGCGTTGGCGAAGTTGCCGTGGTGCTCGTCGAGCTTGGAGAGCCAGAAGCGCCAGCCGTTGAAGTTGGTGTCGGGCGCGGCGTCGGGGTTGCGCCGGAGGTAGCCGAAGTATTCCATCAGGACGAACGCCTTGCGGAACTCGCGGCGCGTCAGCTCGGCGTTCTCGGCCACGTGCCGCACCACCCGCGCGCGCATAGCGTCCGAGGGGTCGCCGCGAAGCTGCGCGGTCAGCGACTCGGCCTCGGCCGGCGTCAGCACGCCGCCCGCGTTCGCGTCGAGCGTCCGCACGAACTCGTCCGCCGGCATCCCCGCGGGGAAGCGCGCCGCGAACTCGGGCCGCCGCACGAAGCCCGAGAAGTAAGCCCCCTTGTTCTCTTCGAGCTGCCGCTGCCACTCGCCGACGCCGACGGCGACGTTGCGCGCGAGGCGCTGCGCCTCCGTCATCAGCCGCTCGAAGGGGACGGGCACGGGGCGGCCCGGCAGGTCGCCGAACGCGGCCTTGTGCGCACGGTAGACGAGGAAGCCGCTCTCCTGAAACTCGATGGACAAGTAGAACGCGGCCGAAACGTTGACGCGCTTGACCTGACGGCAGCGCGCGTCCGCGCCGCACGCCTCGATCTCGTTCGACCAGAAGCGGAGGCCGCCCGCGTCGGGCTCGCGGTTGAGGAAGTCGTGGTAGTGCTGGCGCACGAAGAACGCGGTCGCGTCCGAGGCGTTGGCCGTGGCCGAGGTGACGAAGGTGGCCGAGCGGTTCCAAGTCGGCGCGGCGAAGGTGCGCGAGGCGGGCGTGAAGCCGAGGCCGGCGCGCGCGGGCGTGACGGTGTGCGTGCCCGCGGCCGAGACGAAGTTGAAGGCGAAGCGGCCGAGCGAGTCCGTCAGGCCCGAGGCGCGCTGCGAGCCGGAGAGGTCTACGCGGACGCCGGCGACGGGGTTGCCCGCCCCGTCCACGACGCGGCCGTTGATGCTCACGGGCCGGCCCGGCTCGTCGTCGTCGAGCGTGTTGTCGGAGTCGCGGTCGATGCCGAAGCGCCGGCCCGTGCCGCGCGGCACGCCCGTGAAGGTCAGCTCCGCGCCCGGCCCCGCGGCCGCGACGAGCGTCTGTAAGGTGACGGGCGCTTCCGTGAGGGCGTCGGGCAGAAACCTCCCCGACGCGCGGTCGAACGTGAAGCCGCGCGGCGCGCCGCCGTAGAGGCCTTTGACGACGAGGTCGCAGTTGCCTACGCCGAGCGCGGACGCCTGACCCACGAGCAGTTCGAGGCGCGCGGCGACGGCCGGGTCGCCTTTGTTCGCGCCGACCGTCACCTGCAACCCGACCGCGGGCGCCAGCCCCGTGTCGAAGGCGAGCAGGAAGGCTTCCATCTCGCGCCGCTGTTCGTCGTTGTCGAAGCCGCGGAAGATGGGCTGGCGCAGGAACTCCATGAGCGTGTCGAAAGTGCCGTCGTGCGTGAAGCCGAAGCCGGTGATCTGCGCCGCGCGCGGCTCGCCCGGCGCCGGCTTGCGCAGGCCCGTCTTCTGGTAGAGGCCGCGCAGCTGCGGGACTTTGAACGCCTGCGACTGCTGGAGGATGTCGCGCGGGATGGTCTGGAGGTCGCTGCCGATGTCGAAGTCCGAGCCGGTGAAGGCGCGGTGGCAGCCGTTGCAGCCGAGGATGAGGGTGAAGCGCGAGTTGGTGAAGTTGCGCGCGCCCTCGGCCTGATTCGGCCCCGGGGGGCCCTCGGGGTAGGAGCGGTCGAGCGCCTCGTGCGGGTTGGGCGGGTAGGTGAGCGTGCGGACGAAGTTCTCGAACGCGCCCATCTCGGGCGTCGTGAGCAGGCGCGGGCTACCCAAGAGCGCGACGAAGGTCTGGTTGAACTCGGAGAGGTTGTGGCGGTCGGCCCTCCAGTGCAGAGGCTCCGCGCCGATGATGCCGCGCAGAGACTGCGTGACCATCGGCCCCTTCATCGGGTGGTGCTGCGTGCCGAAGACGGTGACCGTCGCGCCCTGCGGGTCGCCCAAGTCCCACGCCAGCCCGTCGCGGTGGCCCGAGGGGTGGCAGCTCGCGCACGAGACCGTGCCGTGGGCCGAGAACGCCGCCGCGTCGTAGAGGATGCGGCGGCCGTCGCGCACCTCGGGCGGCTCGGGGTTGAAGCCGACGGCGACGCGCGACACTTGCGCGCGCGTCGCGGTGTTGACGACGCTGACGGTCTGCTCGAAGCGGTTGAGGACGTAGAGGCGCGAGCGCGGCTCGTCGAGCGCGAGGCCGGTCGGCCCCTGCCCGACGCCGATGCGCGCGGTGACGACGCCCGTGGCCGCCAGCACGCCGACCTTCGCCGAGCTGGTCGCCGCGACGAAGACGGTGCCGTCGGAAGAGAGCGCGATGTCCGAGGGGAGGGCGAGGCTCTGCGCGCGCTCGGCGTCCGTGCCGGCCGGGTTCGAGAAGTCCACGTGCGGGTTGAGGTCGCGCACGGCCGAGAGGGCGGGCGCGCCCGCCGCGCCCACGTCGAGGACGGAGACGCGGCTGTGCTGGAAGCGGCCGCGCAGGTTCGGCTCGAAGCGGCGGACGCTCTCGGATTCGAGGTTGGCGAGGAAGAGGCGCGAGGTCGCCGGGTCGAAGGCCATGTTGCCGGGGTGCGTGGCGAGGCCGCGCACCTGCGCGCCGAGCGCGGGCGTCTGCCCGGCGGCCTCGATGACGACGAGGTCCACGTCGGCCAGCGTGTAGTTGATGAACCTGTCCCAGCGCGTGCTGCCCGTCTCGTCGGCCCACGCCGCGCCGTTCCACTTGACGACGAGCGAGGTGGGCG
>DATMVI010000187.1:0-6307 GCA_035563275.1 Pyrinomonadaceae bacterium | reverse complement strand
TCCTCGAAGATGCGGCGGACGGCCGCGTGGTCGATGCGGTAGCCGGAGCGGGCCGCCTCGGCCGCCAGCTCGACGGCCGCGCGGTAGTCGCCCGCGCCCCGCTGCTGCCGGCGCAACTCGGCTTCGAGCCTCCGGCTCAGGGTCAGCTCGGCGGCGGCGCGCACCTCGCGCGGCGGCTGGAAGCCGAACTCCTGTAGGCGCTCGATGACGCGACGGTGCTCGGCGTAGAGCTGCTCGTACTCCTCCATGAAGCGGCCCGCGAGCCGGCCGAAGACGCTGCGCGAGAGCCGGCCGCGCCCCTCCGGCAGCAACGCTTCGAGGCCGAACTCTTCGGGGCCGAACTCCTCCAGCGCGGCTCTCAACAGCGCCGGCAGAGATGCCGTGCGGAACAGAGACCAGAGGCGGCCGGCCGCCTCGCCGAAGGCGCGCGCGTCGGTGAACGGGCGGAGCGCGCAGTAGTAATCGACCTCGCCGAAGCGCATCGCCGCGTGCGCGAACTCGTGGCGCCGCCCCGTCGCCGCGTCTTCGAGCGCGAGCCGGCCCGTCTCCAGAGTGACGCGGCCGTCCCGCCGCTGCTCGGAGTCCGACTTGCGGAAGTGGTAGCCGGCCGATTCGCAGCCGCCCTCGCCCTCGTGCTCGACGAGGTTGCAGATGGCGAGGTGCGCGGCGACGCGCGCGGGGCTGACGCGCGACTGGCCGACGGCGCGCAGGTAAACGTCCGCGCCGGTGCCGCGGCCCTCGACGTTGCTGCGCGCCGCGGAGAGGATTTCGAGGAAGGGGGCGGCGGGCGCGTCGAGCTTCAGCTCGTCCAGCAACTCGACGACGCGGCCGGCGTAGCGGAGCACCTGCACGGCCTCGACGCCGGAGATGTCGTTGAAGAACCAGCCGCAGCTCGTGTACATCGTCATCGCGCAGCGCTGCATTTCGAGCAGCGTCAGCGCGCGCACGCGCTCGTCTTCGGAGAGCGAGCGCGCGGCGTGGCGGCGGAAGAACTCTGCGCGCGCGGCGGCGCCGGCGTCGAGCGCCTCGACGTAACGGTCGCGCGCCTCCCACGGGTCGCGCAAAAGCGCGCGGGCCGCCTCCTCGAAGCGCTCGGCCGCCGCGTCGCGCAGGAGGTCGAGGGCGGCGCGCAAAGGCTCGCGCCAGCGCTGATCCCAGCCCTCGGGCGCGCCGGCGTGGCAGCCGCAGTCGCGCGCCCAGCGCCCGACGCCGTGCGCGCAGCTCCACGAAGTGCCCTCGCCCGACGGCCCCTCGTCGAGCTCGACCTCGGAGGCCGGCTCGTGTGAGTCGAGGAACTCGCCGTAGTTGGTGACGCGCAGGCCGCGCCGCGCCGCCTCCGTGTCGAGCGCGTAGGCGATGCAGCGGTCGCCCCACTTGAAATGGTGGCCGTAACTCTCGCCGTCGGTGGCGACGTTGACGACCGGGGCCCCGCCGCGCGCGGCGCGCACGCAGCGCTCGACGAACGCGTGCGAGGAGGCGAGCAGCCCCTCGAAGGCGACGCCCCGCGCGATCAGCCCGTCGTAGAAGAAGACGGCGAGCGAGCGGCCGCCGCCGTCCGAGTGGAAATATTTGTAAGGGACGGTGGTGTCCACGCGCCCGCCCGAAACGTCCGCCCACGCGCCGCCGAGAGGGCGCACGCGCGCGGCCTGAAAGGGCGAGAGGATGACGTAGCGCAACCCCTCTTCGACCAGCGTGTCGAGCGTGGCGCGGTCGGCGGCCGTCTCGGGCAGCCAGAGCGACTCCGGCTCGCGCCGGAAGCGGCGGCGGAAGTCCGAGACGCCCCAGCGCACCTGCGTGCGGCAGTCGCGCTCGTTGCACAGGGGGAGGATGGCGTGGTGGTAGCCTTGCGCGACGGCGTTGCCGTGGCCGCCGCGCGCGCGCACGGACGCGCGGTCGGCTTCGAGGACGCGGGCGTAGGTCTCGGGGCGCCGGCGTTCGAGCCACGCGAGCAGCGTCGGGCCGAAGTTGAAGCTGAGGTTGGCGTAGTTGTTGACGATGCGCTCGACGCGGCCGTAAGAATCTACGACGCGGGCCGAGCCGTTCGGGCGGTAGCACTCGGCGTGGATGCGCTCGTTCCAATCGTGGAAGGGCTGCGCGCCCGGCTCGCGCTCGACGAGGCCCGTCCACGGGTTCTCGCGCGGCGGCTGGTAGAAGTGTCCGTGTATGACCAGCGCGGTCGTCATCGTCGGCGTGTCGCTCCGCGGAAGCTGTCGGAGAGTGCCGGTAGCTTAATGCGTGGCGGGCCGAGTTGTCATCCGCGCCGCAAACGAAAAGGCGGGGCGACTTTCGATCCGCCCCGCCCCGCGCCGGAAATTCTCGGACTCGCTTACTCGGCCGCCCCCGCCTGAAGCCCTTCGCGCCGGATGCTCTTGAGGGTGATGTCGAGCTGGCCGAGGTCGTGCGAGAGGCGGGCCTTGACGGGGACGCGCCGCTCGTCGCTCGTCACCCACAAAGACATCTTGCCCTTGCCCTCGATGGGGCGGCCCTCGCCGAACAACTCCACGTCGAGGCGCACCACCGAGACCCTGCCGAGCACGCTCTTGAGCTTCTTCTTCTCGGCGACGACGCGGCCCGGAACTTTGTAGATGCGGCCCGAGTCGCTGACGGGGATGTCGAAGGTCTGGCCCGGCGTGAGCGGGAGCGTGCGCAGGAAGTAGACGGCCGAGACGATGTCCTGCGTCGGCCCGTCGAGCGCGGCCGTGACGACGCGCGGGGCTTGGCCCGCGTTGTTCGGGTCGCGCTCCGTCCACTCGACCCGCTTGCCCGTGTAGTCGAAGAGCGCCTCGCTCGTCCGCACGCGCTTGCCCTGCTCGTCGAGCTTCGTGGTGCGCACGACGTTGAAGGCGTCGCCGCTCACGGTCGTCTCGACGTGGTAGCGGAAGTTGATGCCGAAGAGCTTGCGGAACCAGCCCTTCGACTCCACGTCGGTCGTCAGAAGGAGCGGGGCCGGGCCGGCGACGACGCCGCCGCTCGCGGCCTGCTCGGCCGGCGCGCGGTTGGCCGTAAACCTCAGCTCGGCGATCTTGATGCCGCGCAGCAGCAGCTTCGAGAACTCGCCCTCGTAGACGAGCTGCTCCGAAGGCACGAAGGGCATCGGGGTGGGGCGCGGCGGTGTATGCTCTCTGGGCGTGTCCGAGGCCAGAGCGATTGAAGAGAGTACAACCGCGGAGAGGAGCGTCGCCGCCAGATGGTGCCGCAGACTTCGACGAGCCATATTGAAAACCCTGCTTTTCTAAGGTTCAGACGAGAAATGCTACTTCAGACCGGCCAGAACTGCCTTGAGCGTTAGCACGCCCCATGCCAGAAGCAGCCCGAGCGCCGCGCGGTACTCCCTGTAACGTAAGTAAAGGCTCGCGTCGAAGCGCGCGCCCCCGCCCTCGGCCGCGCGGTACGGGCTGAGGCGCGGGAAGAAGAGCGGGACGGCCCGCGCGTAGCGCTCGTAATCCTCGCCGAACAGCCCGGCGAGCGTCGCGGCTTCGACGCGCATCACCGGCAGATAGATGCCTAAGAACAGCGCCGCGAAGATGCCGGCCAGCAGCGCCAAAAGCCACCACGTCCCGCCCGCCGCCACGACGAAGCCGAGGCCGAGGATGAAGCTCCCGAGGTAGAGGGGGTTGCGCGTGTGCGCGTAAGGCCCCGAGACGGCCAGCCGGTCGTTCTTGCGGATGTGGCCCGAGGCCCACGCGCGCAGGGCCAGCCCCGCGAGCGCCACCGCGCCGCCGGCCACGAGCGTCAGGGGGCGCGGCCGCGCGAGCACGAGGAAGACCGCCGCGCACAGGAAGCCGAGCGGCACGCGCCAGCGCTGCACCCAAGTCCCGCCCCTACGCGCCACCGAGCCTCACCCCGAAACCGGCGCCGCCCCGCGAAGACCGGCTCGGCCCGCCGGCCCGCCGCAGGCGCTCGGCCGCCGCCTCGACCACCCGCCCGACTTCAATCTCCATGCAGACCCATTTCGAGCACGCGCGGCGGTGGCAGTCCGCCCGGCAATCTATGTCCGTGCGCTCGACGCAGAGGTCTTCGGCGCGCGGGCTGCCGTTGCGCCACCACTCGGTCGGGCCGAACAGCCCGACGACGGGCGCGCCCGCGGCGACGGCCAGATGCGTCGGCCCCGTGTCGCCGCCGACGTAGAGGGCCGCGCGCCGCGCCAGCGCGACGAAGCCTTTCAAAGAAGGGCTGAGGGCGCGGGCCGCGCCGGAGCGCGCATGCGACGCGACGCGCTCGGCCAACTCGCGCTCGCCCGGCCCGTAGGTGACGGCCGAGCGCAGGCCGAAATTCGTCCACAGCGCGTCGGCCAGCGCGCCGAAGCGGCCGGCGTCCCAGAGCTTGGTCGGCCAGCCGCCGCCGGGGTTAAGGATCGCGAACCTTTGTCCGGCGGTTTGGACGGCCGCGTCGGCCTCGCGCTCGTGCGCCGGCGAGAGGTGAACGGGGAACTCGAACTCCGAGGCGTCGGCCGGCACGCGTATGCCGAGCGCGCCCGCGGCGAGCGCCAGATTCTTCCTGATGACGTGCGCGCGCGGCGGGACGCGGACGGACTTCGTCAGCAAAAAGCGCGCGGCCGGCTCGCGCAGCTCCGCGCGCGCGAAGCCCGCGCGCGCGGGCGCGCCCGAGAGCCGGGCGATCATGGCCGATTTCAGGAGTCCTTGAAAGTCTAAGGTTTGGTCGAAGGGCGAGGCGCGTAGCCGGCGCAACTGCTGACGCGGTGCCAGCAGCGTCTCCCCAGACACCGGCCAGCGCCTCAGCGCCTTCGTATCGACTTCGATGAGGGTTTTCAGAAGCGGGTTGTCCCGCAGAATCTCGGCCGCGCGCCGCTCGACGACCCACGAAATCTCGGCCCGCGGCAGCGCCCTCCGCACCGCCGCCAGCGCCGGCAGCGTGTGCACCACGTCGCCGATGCTCCCGAGTTTGACGAACAGAATCCGCATACAGGTGCCGGGCGCGGGGCGTCAGGAGCCGGGCGCGGACGAATCATCCGACGCCTCAGACCCGACGCCCGACACCCGCTTCAGCATCTCCGTGCTTGAGTGGTCTTTGGGGTCGCCGACGATGCGGACGCGGCCGCCGTAGGAGCGTACCACATCGCGCTCGGGGACGCTCTCCTCCGTATAGTCCGTGCCTTTGGCGTGGATGTCGGGCCGGAGCGCCAGCAGCAGCTCGGTGACGGTCGGCTCGTGGAAGACGGTCACGTAATCGACGGCGCGCAGCGAGGCGACCACCTCGGCGCGCTCGCGCTCCGCGACGTGCGGCCGCCCCTCGCCCTTGAGGCGGCGCGCCTGCGCGTCCGAGTTGACGCCGACGACGAGCAGGTCGCCCAGCGCCCGCGCCGCTTCGAGGTAGCGGACGTGCCCGACGTGCAACAAGTCGAAGCACCCGTTGGCGAAGACCACCCGCGCCCCGTTCTTGCGCGCGATGGCCACCCGCGCGATGAGCCGGTTGCGTTCAAGGATGCGCGACGCCGCGCTCGCGCGCTGTTGTTCCTCAGTCTCCTGCATCTTCCCTCACTGCCCGCCCGCCGTGCGGGCCACCTTCCCCTCGAAGCGTTCGAGGCTTGGGTTGTAGCGTATCTCGAACCCGTCGAGCGAGCCGCCGCGCCCGCGGTAGTCTATCTCATAGTTCCAGCGGCCGGGCCGGGCGGGCTCGCGCGCGAAGAGGTAGTCCACCCAGCGCCAGACCTGCCGCGAAATCTTCCCGCCGTCGGAGACTTCGAGGTGGAAGTCGTATTGGACGACGCGGTCTTGCCTGCGGCTGTAGCCGTAGAGGGCGGTCATCAGCGGCATGCAGGCGACGGCGTCGTAGAGGGCGAACTCAAGGGACTCGCCGTCGCCGTTGTAGTCGCGCAGGCGGGTGACGACGGCCCGGCCCTCTTTCCTCTCGTCGCCGCCCTCGACGTGGTAGTGGTTGCCGGGGCGGAGGCGGTAGGGGATGTCGAACACGTCTTCGGCCCCTTCGTCGTCCGGCATGACGCGGACGGTGTTGATGACGCGCCCGGCCGCCGTGTCGAGCAGCGAGACGCGCGTCGGGCCGTGGTAGTGGCTGCCCCTCGTCTGGTCGGGGCAGGTGTAAGACTCGTCGTCGCCGCCCGCGAAGGGGTGTCGGCTCGGCCCGAGCATCCAGAGGAGGAGCGCCCGCCGCCGCCCGCCGCCGAGATCGAGCGGGCGCGTCTCGACGACGAACGCGCCGCGCGGCAGGCCGCGCACCCCGCCCGCGGACTGCCCGCGGCCCGCCGGCGCGAGCGCGAAGAGGAGCACGAGTGCCACGCTGATTTTCATTCTTAAGTCACAAGGGGCGGCGCTCAGGCGTCGCCTCCGTG
>DATMVI010000186.1:0-3547 GCA_035563275.1 Pyrinomonadaceae bacterium | reverse complement strand
CCGCGCCGAAGAACTGCTCGCGGCCTACAGAAGCGCGCAGGCCCAAGCGGCCGGGCGCGTGCCGGCCGAGACGAACGAACTGCTCGAAGTGGCGACGACGCTCGGGCGGCTGCTCGCGAACACAGACCACGAGGGCGCGGTCGAGCTCCTGCGGCGCGCGCGCGCGGCCGGCGTCGCCGCGCCCGAGGTCGAGACGGCTCTGGCCCGCATCGCGCCCGGCGCCTATCTGCGCGACCGCGAAGTCTCCGAACTCGGCCGCCGCGGCCCCGGCCCCGACGCCGCCGTTTACGCGCGCCGGGTTTCGGCCGCGGGGCAGGGCCTCGGCGAGTTGGCCGGGCTGACGAGCGCGCTGGTGGGCAGCAGCGCCGTCACCCTTCAGGCCGACGCGCAGATGATGCTGCGCGCGCTGATGGACGACCGGCAGACGCCCGCGCTCGCCGTGCCCGACCTGCTGCGGTCTCTGGCCGCCTTCAAGCCGCCCGACCTCGGCTCGGTCGCGCGCGCCAAGCTCAAAAGCGACGACGTGATCGTGCGCGCGACGGCCGCCGACCTGCTCGGCGAGTTGCCGCCGTCGGAGGAGAACGCGCGCGCTCTGGCCGAGGCTTTGCCGCGCGCCCTCGGCGACGAACAACTCAACGACGCCGCGCTCTCGACGCTCTCGGCGCTCGCGCGCCAGCGCGGCGAGGCGGCGACGGCCGCGCTGCGCTCGGCGCTCGAAGTCCCCGACTACCTCGTGCGCCGCCGCGCCGCAGACCTGCTGCGCGAGCGCGCCGGGGGCGCGGCCGAACCGCGCCGCGTCGAGACCGTCAACACGCGCAACCGCGAGGCCGACTACGCGCGGGCGCTCTCCCGCATCGGCAAGAGCGTGCGCGCCGTCGTCCGCACCGACAAGGGCGCCTTCACCGTCGAGCTGCTGGCGGACGACGCACCGCTCACCGTGGACAACTTCGTGCAGCTCGCGCGCCGCAACTACTTCAACAACGTCTCGTTCCACCGCGTCGTCCCGAACTTCGTCGTGCAGGGCGGCGACCCGCGCGGCGACGGCAACGGCGGCCCCGGCTACCAGATTCGCTGCGAGATCAACACCGTGCCGTACGACCGCGGCGCGGTCGGGATGGCGCTCTCGGGCAAGGACACGGGCGGCTCGCAGTGGTTCGTCACGCACTCGCCGCAGCCGCACCTCGACGGCGGCTACACGGTCTTCGGCCGCGTCGTCGAAGGCCTCGACGTGGTTGACCGCATCGCGCGCGGCGACCTCATCCGCGGCATCGTCGTCACCGAGACGGCGCGCCGCGGCGGCCGCCGGGGCGCGGCCCGCGACTGAGGGCGTGCTGATTCGTAGCGGCGCGAGGCTTCACGGACATTAAGGCGTAAGGCTCTTGAGGGCAATTCGCGAACAGGAGCGAGTGGCGCGTCGGTCGGCGGCGGGGTTGAGTCTCGCCGCGCTCCTTTGCTTCGCGTGGCTTTGGCCCGCGCCGGCCGCGGGCGGCGCGCGGCAACAGCCGGCGGCTCCCGGCGAGACGGCCGAGCGCACGCTCTACCGGATCAGCCTCCGCCTCGACTTCGACGCGCGCTCCTTCGCCGGCACGCAGACCGTGCGCTGGGTCAACCGCGACGACCGCCCGGCCTCCGTCCTCTACTTCCACCTCTACCCGAACCTCCGGCCCGTCGAGGAAGGGCGCGCCGACGCCGCGCCCGCGCCCGACGAGCCGCGCCTCGAAGTCACCGAAGTCACCGCCGCGGGCGTCGCGCTCCAGACCGCGCTCGAAGACGCGGGCGTCAGCCTGCGCGTGCAGTTGCGCGAGGCGGTCGCGCCGGGCGCGGCGGCCGACCTCACGCTCGCCTTCAAGGGCACCGTCCCCGAGATCGACGCCGACGAGACGAGCCTCCCGGCGCACGTCATCCAGCAGGTCGGCGCGGCCCTGCGCGACACGCGCGAGATCAGGCGCGCGCGCGACACCAACTTCCGCGCGCGCGGCGTGATGCTGCTCGGCGGCTTCCACCCCGTGCTCGCCGCGCGCGACGGAGGCGACTGGCGCCGCCGCGTCGAGCCGAGCGTCGGCGACACCGTCTTCGCCGACGCGGCCGACTACGAGGTCGAGGTCTCGGCCCCGCGCGAGTTGGCCGTCTACACCTCCGCCGAAGAGACCTTCGCCTTCCAGATGGGCGAGCACCGCCGCGCCTTCCGCGCGCGCGGCCTGCGCTCGTTCGCCCTCGTCGCCGGCCGCACGCTGCGCTCCGACTCGCGCGAGGTCGGCGGCGTGCGCGTGCGCTCGGTCTACACGGCCGAGCACGAGAAGACGGGGCGGCGCGTGCTGCAAGTGGCCGCCGAGGCCGCGCGCGTCTTCACGGCGCGCTTCGGGCCGCCGCCCTTCGGCGAGATCACCGTGACGGAAGCGCCGCTCGTCGCCGGCCTCGGCAGCACCGAGTTCTCCGGGCTGGCGGTGACGGCCAGCGCCTTCTACGTCGACTTCGACTCGCCGGCCATGCGGAACCTGCCGGAGCTCGTGCGCGAGCAGAGGGTCTCGGTCGAAGAGAGTCTGGAGTTCGCCGTCGCGCAGGGCGTGGCGCACCAGTGGTGGGGCGCGGCCGTCGGCAACGACCCCGAGCGCGAGCCCGTCCTCGACGAGGCGCTGGCCCACTGGTCGGCGCTGCTCTACGTGCGCGACGCGCACGGCGAGGAGCGCGCGCTCGTCGCGCTGGAGGATCAGTTGCGCGGCGTCTACCAGATTTACCGCACGTTCGGCGGCGAGGACATGCCGGCCGAGCGGCCCGCGCGCGAGTACCGCAACTCGTTCCAGTACGCGGCCGTCGTCACCAGCAAGGGCGCGCTCATGTTCGTCGCGCTCCGGCAACTGCTCGGCGAGGAGCGCTTCTTCCGCGCGCTGCGCGCTTACTACGAAGCCAACCGCTTCGAGGTGGCGCGGCTCGACGACCTGCGCGCCGCCTTCGTCGCCGAGGCCGAGCTGCTCCAGCGCCGCGCCGTCACGCGCCTCTTCCAGCGCTGGCTCTCCGAGCGCCACGGCGACGAGGACATCGCCCCGCCCAACCCGCAGCTCGCCGCCGCCCTCGGCGTCACCGCCGGCCAGCCCGAACCCCGCGACCGCAACGCCCTCTCCCGCCTCGGCCGCTTCTTCTGGCGGCAGATGACCCGCATCAGGTGAATTCCGCCGCCCGCCCGGTCGGGCCTTGCGCGGCGAGCGCTCACGCTTCTCCGCGCGCCCGAGTCCTGCCGGGGCGGGTGGGGGCCGGAGGCGCCGCCGGTGTCTTGTCGTCTGACGCGCCCCGTGATATAAGCCGCACCCATTCGGCACTCGCCGCGAGACTTTCAAACGCACACTTCAATCTTCGGACGCGCCGGCGTGCGGCCGCGGCCGCCGGCACGACCCCGCATCAGAGAGGATGGACGGAGATGAGAAAAAAAATCCTGTGCGCGTTCACGTTATTGCTCGTCGCGTGTTTCTCCACCGCGGCGGCCCCGGCCCAGCTACCGGGGCTGCCCCGCGTCTCAAGGCCCGGCCGTCCGCGGCCGACGCCGACGCCGCAG
>DATMVI010000185.1:0-5160 GCA_035563275.1 Pyrinomonadaceae bacterium | reverse complement strand
GGCCACGTTGACCGCCAGCACCCCCCCCGGCAGCCCCCCGGCGCGCAGCAGCCCGGCCGCCGCCGACGGCACCGTGTTGACGAGGCGCACGGCGCGAGGGCCGCGGCCCGCCACCTCGCCCAGCGCGAGGGCGTCTTGCGCCAACAGCGCCGCCCCGCCCCACGCGAGCGGCGCGAAGAGCTCGAAGACCGAGAGGTCGAAGCAGACCGAGGTCGAGGCCAGCACGCCCGAGAGCTCCGCCGGGGTGAAGGCCTCGGCGGCCCAGCGCAGGAGCTGGCAGGAGGAGGCGTGCGTGACCATCACGCCCTTGGGGTGGCCGGTCGAGCCGGAGGTGTAGATGAGGTAGGCGAGGTAGGCGGGGTCGACCGGGAAGCGGGGGTCTGCGTCCGCTTCGGCCGCCAGTTCGTCTGACAGCCTGTCGAGGCGGAGGGCCTCGCCGCCCCGGCCTCGGCCCGCCGCGGCGGCCAGCGCCGAGTCGGTCAACAGCAGCGATGAGCCGGAGTCGGCGAGCATGAAGGAGAGCCGCTCCCGCGGGTACTGCGGGTCGAGGGGGACGTAGGCGCCCCCGGCCTTGAGCACCGCGAGCAGGGAGACGACGAGCCCGAAGGAGCGCTCCAAGAGGATGGCGACGCGCGAGTCGGGGCCGACGCCGCGGCGCCGGAGGTGGTGGGCGAGGCGATTGGCGCGGGCGTTGAGCTCGGCGTAGGACAGGCCCTCGCCTTCGAAGGTGAGGGCGACGGAGTGGGGCGTGCGCCGGACTTGCTGCTCGAAGAGCGAGTGGATGGTGTCGCCGGGCGGGTAGTGGCGGGCCGTGTCGTTGAATTCGACGAGCAGGCGGCGGCGCTCATCGTCCGTCAGCAGCGGCAACTCGGAGAGGCGGGCCGAGGGGTCGGCGGCGACGCCGGCGAGCAGCACGCCGAAGTTGTCGCTCATGCGCCGGATGGTCGTGGCGTCGAAGAGGTCTGTGTTGTAGCCGAAGGAGCCGCTAAGGGCTTTTTCACCTTCGGTCATCGAGAGTGTGAGGTCGAACTTCGCCACGCCGGGGTCTTCGCCGAAGTGTTCGAGGCGGAGGCCCGGGAGGTCGAGCGCACCCCGGGGCGCGTTCTGGAGGGTGAACATGATCTGGAAGAGCGGCGTGTGGCTCAGGCTGCGCTCGGGCCGCAGCTCCTCGACCAGCTTCTCGAAAGGTATGTCCTGATGCGCGTAGGCCCCGAGGCACGTCTCCTTAACTTTGCGGAGAAGCTCACGGAAGCCCTCCTCCGGGGAGAGTTCGGCGCGCAGGACGAGGGTGTTGACGAAGAAGCCGATGAGGGGCTCGACCTCGGCCCGGGTGCGCCCCGCGATGGGCGTGCCGACCACCAAGTCCGTCTGCCCCGTGTAGCGGTAGAGCAGCACCTTGAAGGCCGCCAGCAAAAGCATGAACGGCGTCACGCCCTCTTCCAAGCAGAGCGCCTGAAGGCGCGCGGAGAGTTGTGCGGGGAGGGTGAAGGAGAGGATCGCCCCGTTCGTCGTCTGCACGGGCGGGCGCGGCCTGTCGGACGGCAGGTCGGTGACGGCCGGCGCGCCCTCAAGCTGCCGCCGCCAGTAAGAGAGTTGCTCTTCGAGCGCTTCGCCTCGCAGCCAATCGCGCTGCCAGATGGCGTAGTCGGCGTACTGAATCGGCAACTCCTCAAGCGGCGAGGGACTGCCCCCGGAGAAGGCCGCGTAGAGCGCCCCCAACTCGCCGATGAGGATAGCGCGCGACCACGCGTCGGAGATGATGTGGTGCATGTTGAGCAGCGCCACGTGCTCGCCGGCTGAGAGGCGCAGCAGCGTCGCGCGCAGCAGCGGCCCCGACGCGAGGTCGAAGGCGCGGCGCGCCTCCGCGGCCGACAGCCTCGACGCCTCGGCCTCGCGCCCGCCGCCCGACAGCCCCGACAGGTCGACGAGCGTTAGCGGCACCCCGTCCGCGGGCGCGACGACCTGCGCGGGTTGGCCTTCGCGGACGGCGAAGATTGTGCGCAGAGACTCGTGGCGGCGCGCCACCTCCGTCAGCGCGGCGGCCAGCGCGGCGGCGTCCAACTCGCCCGTGAGGCGCACCGCCGCCGGCACGTTGTAGGCGGCGCCGCCGCCCTCCAGTCGGTCGAGGAGCCACAGCCGCTGCTGCGCGAAGGAGGTCGGGAAGACGAAGACCTCTTCGTCAAAGCCCCGCGGGTCGGGGGCGGGCACTTCCTGTTCGGTTTGCGCCATTGCTTTTGACTTCACTCTTGAGGTTCGGGCCGGGCTGTCGCCGGCGGTCTGCCGCGCGTGGGCGGAGGCGCCGAAGTGTCGTGGCGGTCGCGCGTGGATGGGAGCCCTCGGCCGGGGGCCGGAGGTCAGGGCTGGGCCGTGCTCTCCGCGTCGAGGCCGGAGCGCTTCATGCGGTAGGCCGCGCGGGCGACCGACTTGATGGCCGGCGCGGGCGGCGCGCTCCCCTGCCCGGCGGCGCGCGCCTCCTCGATGGCCGCCGCCACGCCGGCCACCGTCGGGCGCTCGAAGAGTCTCCGCAGCGGCAGCTCGACGCGGAAGGCTTCGCGCATCCGCGAGACGACCCGCGTGGCGAGCAGCGAGTGGCCGCCCAGCTCGAAGAAGTTGTCGTCCGCGCCGACGCGCTCGACCCTCAGCACCGACGCCCAAATCTCGACGAGGCGCCCCTCGGTCGGCGTGGACGGCGCGCGGAAGGGCTTCTCGAGCTGGCGCCGCGTGGTGTCGGGCGCGGGCAGGGCGAGGCGGTCGACCTTGCCCATCGGGGTGAGCGGGAGCTTTTCGAGATAGACGAAGGTGGCAGGGATCATGAACTCGGGCAGCTCCCGCCGCAGGTAGTCGCGCAGCTCGGCGCGAGTCGGCGCGGGCTCGGCGCGCGCCACGACGTAGGCGACCAGTCGCCCGTCGCCCGCCCCGTCGTCGTGCGACGCGAGCACCGCCGAGCGCACGCCGGGGTGGCGCCCGAGTACGGTCTGAATCTCTTCGAGCTCGACGCGGTAGCCGCGTATCTTAATCTGGTGATCCCTCCGGCCCAGAAACTCGACGTTGCCGTCGGGCAGGAACTTCGCCAAGTCGCCCGTCCGGTACATCCGCCCGCCGGGCGCGGCGCCGAACGGGTCGGGGACGAACCGCTCGGCCGTCAACGCGGGCCGGTTCAGGTAGCCGCGCGCGACGCCCGCGCCGCCGACGTGCATCTCGCCGGTGACGCCGACCGGCACGGGGTTGAGCTGCGCGTCGAGGATGTAGATGGTGCTGTTGGGCAGCGGGCGGCTGAGCGGCAGCGTCGCCGCGAGCGGCGGGGGGCCTTCGGCGGGCACGCGGTAGGTCGCCACGCCGCAGGTGGTCTCGGTCGGGCCGTAGTGGTTGAGGATGGCGCAGCCGGGCGCCACCCGCCGCAGCTGCTCGACCCAGCCGGCGCGCGACGCCTCGCCGCCGAGCATCAGGAGGCGCTTCGGCAGCACGCGCTCGGGCTCGGGCGCGGCCAGCAGCGCCGCCATGTGCGAGGGCGCGGTCTTGAAGTATTCGATCCGGTGCCGCCCGAAGTAGTCGCCGAAGGCCGCCGGGTCGGTGGCGCGCTCGCGCGCGATGAGGTGCAGCGTGCCGCCGGTCGAGAGCGACGGGTAGAGGATCGAGATCAAGGCGTCGACGGCGAGCGTGTGGTGCGTGGCGAAACTCGCCCCCGGCGCCGGCTCAAGGCGCTCGCGGATGCCGCGGACGTAGTTGACGAGTTGCCGGTGCTCGCCGGCGACGCCCTTCGGCCTGCCGGTCGAGCCGGAGGTGTAGAGCAGTTGGGCCATGTTCTCGGGCCGCGCCGCGCAGGCGGGCTTCTGCGCGCTCCGGCGCGCGACGAGCGGCCAGTCGGCGTCGAGGCGGATGAGCTGCGCGCCGGACGGCGGGAGGGAGTGCGCGAGGCCGCGCTGCGTGAGGACGGCGCGGGCGCCCGCGTCTTCGAGCATGAAGCGCAGGCGCTCTTTCGTGAACGCCGGGTCGAGGCCGACGTAAGCCCCGCCGGCCTTGAAGACGCCGAGCAGGCCGACCAGCATCTCGGTCGAATGTTCGAGGCAGATGCCGACGCGGACTTCCGGCCCGACGCCGAGGGACTGGAGGTGGCGGGCCAGTTGGTTGGCGCGGGCGTCGAGTTCGGCGTAGGTGAGTTGTTCGCCCTCGCAGACGACCGCGACGGCGCCCGGGGTGCGCGCCGCCTGCGCCTCGAACAGCTCGTGGACGCAGAGCCCCTGCGGGTACTCGCGCGCCGTCTCGTTGAAGTCGGCGACGAGCCGCCGCCGCTCGGCGGCAGTCAGCAGCGGCAGGTTGAGGACGCGCTGCCGGGGGTCGGCGACGACGCCTTCGAGGAGCGTGCGGAAGTGGCCCGCCATGCGCTCGACGGTCGGGGGGTCGAAGAGGTCTGTGTTGTAGTGGAGCGAGCCGGCGAGCCCCCGCGCGCCCTCAGACATCGAGAGCGTCAGGTCGAACTTCGTCGTGTTGACCTCGACGGGGTGCGCGCCCAGCGTCAGCCCCGGAAGGCGGAGCGGCTCGCCCGGCGCGTTGTTCAGGATGAACATCACCTGAAAGAGCGGGGCGTGCGCGAGGCTGCGCTCTGGCTGTAACTCCTCGACCAGCCTCTCGAAGGGCACGTCCTGATGGGCGTAGGCCCCAAGGCAGACTTCGCGGGCGCGGGCGAGGAACTCCCGGAAGGTGGGGTTACCGGCCGTCCGCGCGCGCAGCACCAGCGTGTTGACGAAGAAGCCGATGAGCGGCTCGGTCTCGACCTTGTTGCGCCCGGCGATGGCCGTGCCGACGCTCACGTCGTCCCCGCCCGAATAGCGCGCGAGCAAGACTTGAAAGGCCGCCAGCAGCGTCATGAAGAGCGTCGCGCCCTCCCCGCGGCTGAGCGCCTTGAGCTCTTCGGAGAGCGCTGGTGGCAGCGCGAAGGCGTAGGCCGCGCCGCGGTGGCCGGCGGCGGGCGGGCGCGGCCGGTCTGTGGGCAGCTCCAAGACGGGCGGCGCACCCTCGAGCTGCGCCTTCCAGTAAGAGAGCTGCCTGTCGAGCGCCTCGCCCCGCAGCCAATCGCGCTGCCACGCCGCGTAGTCCGCGTACTGCACCTGAAGCTCGGGCAGCGGCGACGGCCTGCCGTCGCTCAACGCCTCGTAGAGCGCG